>NZ_JBWKIF010000007.1:0-229163 GCF_056432865.1 Streptomyces sp. NPDC044921 | reverse complement strand
TGACATCCACGCCAGCTCAAACAAAATGTGCCAATGGCGTTGCGGACAATGCGGCAACCAGTGGAGCACGACACCGAACGCCCGAACCCGTACAGGCAGCGGTTGCACACAATGCCGACGGGCGGCTTGGCAGACGCCGCCTCCTGGCGCATCACTACAAGACCGCTTCCCAGAGATCGCGGCCGAGCTCACTGCAATTGACGGCCACCCAGGACACACCGCATCTGACATCCACGCCAGCTCAAACAAAATGTGCCAATGGCGTTGCGGACAATGCGGCAACCAGTGGAGCACGACACCGAACGCCCGAACCCGTACAGGCGCAGGTCGTGGGTGCCCAAAGTGCGGACGCCTGCGGACAATCAATGCGCGCAGGATAGCGCGTCCAGGCGCGTCACTAGCCGATCTACACCCTGAATTGGCGCTAGAATTCGTCGCCAATCTAGAGAACGAACTCACCGTTTCCCAGCTTAAGCCCCATAGCAACTACAAATGTCGCTGGCGCTGCCGATCCTGTAACAACGAATGGGTAGCGGTTCCACAGAATCGCGTGTCCGGAAAAACGGGATGCCCTGCCTGCTTTGCAGCAAGGCGCGGAAGTTGGAGACGTAGCCCGAAGGGCACTTCCCTGACCGCACGCGATGCACTCGGCGAGGTCGCCTCGGAGTTCGTCAGCAATGAGACAACTCCCGATCACGATCTAACTATGCTGAGACCAGGCTCTGCCGATAAGTGCAAATGGCTATGCTCGGGTTGCGGTCACACCTGGATAGCCTCTGTCGCCTCCCGGGTAACCTCTCACAGAAACCGAAGCGGCTCGGGGTGCCGTAAATGTTATGACCGTCGAATTTCCGTAAGACGCAGAATACCAAAAGAAGGAGAGTCACTGGGGGAACGCTTCCCACAGATCAGTCAGTCATTCGTCGAGAATCTAACGACCCCGGAAGCGGGACCCGACCAGCTGCGCATCCGCAGCAATGACCGATGTCTCTGGAGATGTAATTACGGTCATGAATGGGAAGCTGTTGTCCTGTCCCGCACCTACGGCTCCGGGTGCCCAAAGTGCCTCTCAGCCGGCAGGTCGCGTTTCGAGCTTGAGGTGCAGTCTCTACTCATAGCGGCCACAGGAACCGACGTAGTATGCGACTACGCCGTAGAGCACTTACGCGGCCTGTCAGGGCGCCGCCCCCGAGTGGATCTATATATCCCTGCAATTCAGCTCCACGTGGACCTAGACCCGTTCCACACGCACAGTGCGATTAAACACAGAGAAAAAGATGCCAGGAAGAGCGCGCTTCTCAGCGGTCTAGACTACGTACGAGTTCGTGCCCGAGGCCTCCCTCTTATTCCAGGGGATCACATAGAGGTCAGCGATAGCACTAAGGATGGCATTAATCCGTGGACTTGGACGTCTTCCCTGCGCCCCGTATTGATTGCTCGCGGATTGCCATTCGAACCTCTTACTAGGGAGCAACGAAGGATAGCCCTCGGGCAGGCCGCAGAAGCCTGGGCAGCAGTTAAGGGACGAGTCAGATTCGAGTCCGTCGCTGAACGAAGCCCCGAGCTCCTAATCGAATTTGTGGAAAATCTCACCCGTCCAGCGTACGACCTGAGCCTGTGCTCACCTTCCTCGTTCGATGTAGCACAATGGCAGTGTGCTAAATGCGGAAACATTTGGGCAACGATGATCCGCAACAGGGCAATCAGTGGTTCCGGCTGTCACGCGTGCCATCGGCAAGGCGTCAACGAAAACAATGTCGCCCGCTCAATGGCACCGCCTGGCGAGTCACTTGCAGAGCTGTTTCCGGAAATTGCGGCTAGGTTCATCCGTTGCTTGAACGATTCAAGCCGCTCCCCGGACAACCTCCGCATCAAGAGCAATTTGAAGTGCGAGTGGTTCTGCCATACAGGAGAGCACACATTTACCGCACCGGTTCATTCCGTATCGAACGGCGCGAAGCGCAGGTGCTGCAAATAGACACCCCAGCCGTCGCTCGTGGATGCGTACGCCTGCCGCTCAGTCCTGACCAGGATCGGGCCCTGGACGGCACATCTCGTCAAGGTGACGCGAAAAGAGGGGAACTTGCACCCGGCTCCGGATCGGTCTGAGATCCTGGAGACCGATCGAGAGGGGCCGCAGGTATGGAGTGGAAGACCCACGGTGAGCGACAGGTCTACACCAACCCTTGGGTGAATCTGTGTTTGGTCGACGTCCAGCAGCCAGACGGACGTAGGTGGGAGTACCACGTCGTCCGCCTCCGACACCTGGCCGTTGCCGCCGTAGTCAATGACCGCCAAGAGGTCCTGATGATGTGGCGGCACCGCTTCATCACGGACTCCTGGGCCTGGGAACTGCCCATGGGCCTGGTCGAGGAAGGCGAGACGCCGGAAGAAGCTGCTGCCCGTGAAGTCTTGGAAGAGACCGGCTGGCGTCCCGGCCCCATCAAGCCTCTGATCTATGCCGAGCCGGCGAACGGCATCACCGACTCGCAGCACCACGTCTTCCGCATCGACGGCGCCACCTACGCCGGTCCGCCCACGGAGAAGAACGAGTCCGACCGCATCGAGTGGATCCCCCTCTCAGAGGTGCGCGGGATGATAGACCGCCGCGAGATCGTGAGCAGCGGCTCACTCGTGGGTCTGCTCTACCTGCTCATGGATGAAGCGACCCGCTGACCGGTGGGAGGAGTTCCCGTAGCCGCGCCTCGAAGGCAAGGGCTACGGGCTCCTGCCTGTGGGGGGCCAACTGATCATAGAACTCCCTGAGATGCCCTGACACTCGCTCCGAGGCCACCGCTGACGCGGGCTCCAGGGCCTGCGTGGCGGTGTGGCACGCCTGGTCAAGCTTGCCCTGGTCCAGCTGCGTACGAGCCAGCCAGAACGAGTGAAACGCGCGGCCTCGCTGGTTCGTGTGGTGCTCCCGCCGCAGGGCATCAGCGATCAAGGGTTCGGCAGTCGCCGCTTCGCCCAGTCGGCCATGGGCGATGCCCGTGTCCACGATGAGCTTCGGCTCATCGAAGTAGGTCACCCATGAGGGGTCCGGATCGCTCGCCCCGATCTGCTCGAACTGACTGTGTGCTTCCCCGATCGCCCGGTGCGTGTCATCACGGTTGCCGAGGGTGGCATGGGCGAATGCTTCCCGCATGGCCAGCATCGACATCACGCGCGGCGTGCTGCCGAGTGCTGACCGAGCCTGGTCCTGAGCGGCGGTCACGAGTGCCAACGAGTCCGCGGGCTTGTCCTGGTAGGTCGCCTGCAAGCTCATACAGGCGAGGACGTTGGCCATGAACTGGCGGTCGTCGATCTCTTTCGCCAGTTGCAGGGCCTCGGTGAAGTACGCGCGGGCCTGGTTGTACTGGCGGGCGTCGAAGTAGGTCCAGCCGGTCAGACGTGCCAGCTCGGCCGCGATGCTGTACAGACCGTTCTGGATGGACGGCGGTCGACTCTCCTTCAAGAGTCCGACGACATAACGGAGCTGGCCAACGATGGCGGGCCGCAGTGCTTCGCCACCGTGCTGGTCGTCCCGTCGCCAGTAGTCCTCGATCGAAGAGCGAAAGGCTTCAAGCGTGGCCTTGTTCAGACTGGTTCGCGTGGCCAGCGCCAAGATGCTGTCCACATCGGGACCTGGCAGAGCCGCGGGGGCCTGCTGCTCCGGCTCCCGTGTCTGGGGCGCCTCGCGCTCGTCGACCACGAGGGCCTGCGGCGTCTCCCACGCTCGGCGGGCAAGCCCGAGCATGTCTCCTGGGATGCGCAAACCGTCTGAGATTCGCTCGATGACATCCATGTGCTGCAAGTGGCGCCGCCCCGCGATGACTTCGCCCACACGGCTCGGCGTCAGGTCACAACGCCGGGCGATCATCGACGGGTAGATTCCCGCCCTGACCTTCACCAGCCGGAAGACTCTCGCGAAGTCCCGGACCCGACACGCATCAATCATCTCGGGATCGGTGAGCAGCCTGGCCGGCAGTTCCTGCGGCCGGTCCGGGTCGGGCATCGGCAAGCTCCCACACTGCGAGGGCTACGCAACGTCGCTGGTTCTCTACTTCCCGCGATGTTACCCAAGTTGGGTAATCAGCCTGACCTTTTAGCCGCGGCCCTCCGATCGCGATGCTCCCTTGCATGGCGAGCAACCAGCAGACCAGACCAGGCATCGGTGAACTGGCGAAGGACACCGTCAAGGGACGTATCGGCATCGTCATGGGTGAGCTCGGCGGCCGAGTGCAGATACGGCCCATCGGCGGCGGCCGGGAGTGGGATGCCATGCCGGACAAGGTGGTGCAGCCGACTGCTCGGGAGGAATTGAGCGCCCGCCTGGCCATCAGGAACGGCAACAGCAGGGACGGCCTGTGATGCGCGCCATCGGCCGATACGCGGGAGTCCTCTTCATCATCGTGATCAGCGGTTCGTGCGGCCTGATGATCGGCATGGCTCTCGCTGTCGGCCAGTAGACCGGCCGCCCCGGACGGGTGCTCATTCCCCGGTTCCCCCACCCCCGTTCGGGGCGGCCTCCCAACTCCGTAAGTGCCACGCTCCACTACCCAAAAAGGGAGTACTCGCATGACGGCAACGGCGAACGACCAGAGGACCGGCCGCGCGGTGGCTGGCGAGGGGCTGTTCCAGAGCCTCGCCCACTTCGTGGTCGTCCACAACGGGCAGTCACCCGAGCGTGCCGAGCGGATCGCGGACCAGGCGGTGGCCTTCGTGGTCACCGCAGCCACCGCGATCGTCCCCATGGTCCCGTCGGACGACGTGGACCTGGGTCTGCACGCGCTCATCCTGCACACGAAGGAGTACGCCGAGCTGTGCGAGCGGTACGCGGGCCGCTTCCTGCACCACAACCCCAAGCCCGGTGGCGGGGCCCGCGACCCGAAGCAGGTCGCCGCTTCGGCACGCGCCATGAAGACGGCCGGGTTCATGGTCTTCGATGACCTGTGGACCGTGAACGGCACGAACCTTGCCCAGTGCGACTCCGACTGCGGCCGCCCGTACGGCCAGGCGTAGCAAGACAGCAGCGGCGCGGCCGGCCTCGACCCGTGGTCGGCCGCGTTCGCCCGGAAGGAGAACAGACGTTGTCCGGCTCACCCTCTGAACTGCCGATCGTTGTGCTCGACGCCCTCATGCCCACGTCTCAGCGCCTGGTCCTGAACCGCCGGGGCTCCATGGTCTGGGAGGTGCAGAGCCATCGAGGCCACTACGCCGTCAAGGTCGGCTACCCGATCGAGGCTACGGCCGACTGGCCCGCCCAGCCCTGGACCGCCCTCGCGCCCGCACGCGAGGGTGCCGTACTGCATCGCCTCGGCTTCGACGACTTCGCGTACGGAGAATGGGAGCGCGGGACGTGGAACTTCCAGCCGTGGCATGAAGGGCCGGACCTGTACCGGCTGTGGGAGCCCTGCCGTGGCAAAGGCTCGTCCGTCGCACCGCACGCCGGCGTGGCGCTGGGGTGTGTCGAGGCCCTGGCCGAACTGCACGCCACGGGTTGGGCCCACGGCGACGTGCAGCCCGCCCACTTCATCGTCGGGCCGGAACGGACGCATCTGATCGATCTGGCTCTAGCCCGAGGTGGGCACGTCCCCGAGGGGTACGACTTCCCGTTCCGCGGCTGCCTCGTTCACTACGAAGCACCGGAGATCGCGCGCAGCGTGCTCGCCACGGGTGAGGCCGAGCCCACGCCGGAAGCCGACGTCTACGCCCTCGGCGCCTCCCTGCTGATCTCGGCCACCGGCTGGCGGGCTGTCGAGTACCCGGACGACGCTCCCCGCCCCATCCAGAGAGAGGCCGTGGCCAACGGCAGACGCCGTCCCGTCAAGGCGCCCGGTGAGCTGGGCGAGTTGATCGAAGCCATGCTCAGCCATGCTCCCGAAGACCGGCCAACCATCTACGAGGTGGGTAAGGCCCTGAGCTGCCTCTAGAGCCTGATTCGCCCGGCGACGCTCGCATAACCAAGACCAACAACAAGAGACCGGACCACCCCTCAGCCTGGACAGCATTCCGGGTGGTCCGGTCGCGGAAGCCCTGATCAGGACCCCGGTGCCGATGGTAGCCGGGGCAGTTGGCGTGCTCGGACGCGGGTGCGGGCCCTCGGCTTCATGTTGTCCAACGAGGAAGGGCCTTGACCTGAGCCACCGAAAGTCAGCCATGACGGCGGGCGAGCCGAACGAGCACCCGCCACGTGTGCTTCCAGCAACCACTCGCCGACCTCAACCACGCTTCTTCCAAACGTCACGGCCTGGCCCTCGATCTTGCATGAGCGTTGCCGACATGCCCTGCGACTCCACCGGCCGCGCGGATGTGAGCTGGGTGCGGTCTGGTGGCGCGGTCGAGCTTGACGCGTCCCGGCCTGGTCCTGGTGCTCGGAGTGGGCGCGTTGCTTCCTGGTCTGGTTGTCCGCCCTGGCGGTTGTGCGCGCTGAGCGGCGGGGGGCCGCCGGAGCGGCGGCGGAGACAAGGAGCGGCGGCGGCCACGGGCCGCCCGCGCGCGCGGCCCGCCGTAGGCGGGCCGCCTTGATCCAGTAAAGAAACTCTGAACAGCTCCGCGGGGCAGGGCGATGGTAGATCAGCGAAGGAGCCGCTCAACGCCGTGGGGACGCTCAGCGGTTGGGAGGAAGCGCGGAAGCGCGAAACGCATCGACGGCACGGGTGGCAAGCGGGAGACATGGCCGAGCACATAGCGGACGATGAGATGAGGTCGACCAGCATTCACGTCGAAGACGCGGATCAAGTGGCCGCGCTGATCCAAGAGATGCGGGCAACGGTCGGTCGCCTCAGCAAGGAGACCAGGGCACTGCGTGAGGAAGTGGCTCAGCTCAGGACTGCGACTTCGATTGCTGAGACTTCAGCTCCTCGACCTCACGCCGCAATGCCTGATGCTCAGCACTGAGGGCACGAAGCTCGTCACGTAGAGAAGTGAGCATTTCAATGAGGGTGTCCCCGGTGGCTTCGGAGCCGTCGGGGCTTCCCTCCGTCTGTTCTGCCTGCGGGGGCGTCTTGTCCCTGTTGGCGAGGTACCAGGCTGGCGGGGTGTAGCCCACCGAGAACTCGCCGGCGGCGTCATGGTCAGCCACGAAGCTGCCCCGCCCGTGGATCGTGTAGATCAAACCCTCGTCGCGCAGCACGTTGAGCGCGCCCCGCGCGGTCATGTTGGCCACGCCAAAGCGTTCCTGTAGCTCGCGAATGGACGGCATCTGCTCGCCCGGCTTGATCCGCCCCTGCAAGATGTCGCGCCGAAGCTCATCGGCAGCGTGCTGATACGGCGGCCGACGGTCCTGCTTGCTCTCTGGCGCGGGGCTCATGGCCCAAGGGTAGCGATCCTTAGCACCCCTAGCACACCCCACTGACGTAGGTGGCCTATGTCAGCTGACACCTAGCTCACCCCACACACTTGACAGTGCTAGGTCAGCTATGTTCAATGGTGATCACGCCCCGCCGCCTGGCGGAGCGCAACCGAAAGGAACTAACTCCCATGGCACGCATCCGTGTTGGCCTGCTTCCCACCTCGTCGTTCATGGTCGGAACCCTGCCGGTGCCGAAGTACGCGGACCAGGAGAAGACGCAGTTCGCCACCGACCGTGAGACCGGCGCGAAGCTCTACACGATCACCCTCTTCTTCATGGAGGAGGGCCGCGCCGAGGCACTGAAGATCACTGTCCCGGAGACCGGTCTTCCTGACGGCCTCAAGCCCGGTGTCCCGGTCATGCCGGTGGAACTGTTCGCCACCCCGTGGGCGCGAATCTTCAACGGCTCGCTCTCGGACGGCATCGCCTACCGCGCGGACCGGCTGGACCTGATGGCCCCGGCTGCTGAAGCGGCGTGAGCGGCACGGCTCCCCGGTCCGGCGCTGAGCGCAACTACCCGTTGCCTCACGCCGGGCCGGATGCCCGGTTCACCGAATCCCTCGTGACCTCAGTAGCGGGCGTGCTCGTCGGCTACGGCTATCCCCGTCTCGACGCCTCGGCCGACCGGACGGCCCTCGAATCGGCCCTAGTGGCCTTCCTCTACAACCCTCTGGAGCGGGACATATGAACGGTCCGAACGACCCGTCAGAAGGGGCCTTCCACTACGGCTCCCTGATGGTCGACCTGACGCTGGTGGTGCTCGTCGGATGGGCGGTGTGGTGGGTAGTCCGCTACCTGCGCGCCGACGCCATGACCCGGCAGTCCATCCGGCAAGCCGTCCGCGTGCGGTGGGGCTGGAAGCGGCTCGCGCCGATGCTCAAGCTGGCGGCCACGGACAAGACTCCGACCGCGCTCGCGTCGCTGGCGAACACCAACGGGAAGCCGATCAAGCCTCGCCTCCTCATCCCGGCCCTCAAGGTCACGCATGACGCATACGGCGTGATCGCGCGGGCGAGTTGCCTGCCTGGCGTGGGCCTGGAGCAGTTCCAGAAGGCGGCCCCGCATCTGGCCGACGCCTGGAAGTGCACGCGGGTCGCGATCACGCAGGACAAGCCCGGACAGGTCGTCATCCGGGGCGTGCGGCTCGATCCGCTCAAGCTCCCCACTGAGCACCGGCCCACGGGGGACGTGCCGTACGAGACGGCCCAGTGGGACTTGGGCTTGGACGAGTACGCACAGCCGGTCTCGGTAGACCTCACACAGGTGCCCGGAGTGACCGTGGCCGGCCTCCCAGGCTTCGGCAAGACGAGCCTGATCAACCGGCTTCTCTCGGACTGGGCGCCTTCCCCCTGCGTGCAATTCGCCTGCGCGGACGGCAAGGTGTCCGCAGCACACGAAGGAGACTATGCCGACTGGGTACAGCGCATGTTCGCCTTCGTCGGGGACGACCTGGAAGAGGCCAACAAGCTGTTCCGGGACCTGGTGGAACTGCGGCGCCTCCGGTCGGCCTGGGTACGCAAGGCGCTCGGCGTGAAGTCCATGTGGGATGAGGGCCCGTCGGAGAACTGGCCGCTGGTCGTGCTGGTCATCGACGAAGCACACACGTACTTCCGCGACCACAAGGGCAGCGACCCGAAGACCAAGAAGCTCGCCGCTCTCGCTGCGGAGAACGCCCGGCTCGTCGAGGACCTGGTGAAGAAGGGCCGTTCGGTGGGGATGCTCGTCATCCTCGCCACTCAGAAGTCCACCGGCGATGCGATCCCGACCTTCATCCGTGACGTGTGCCCCGTGGGCCTGAGCTTCGCGCAGAAGACGGCTGAGGCCGCTGTCGCCGCGCTGGGCGAGGAGATCCGGGAGTGGCCCGATGCCAACCCGATCAACCTCCAGGACCCGACCTACGTCGGCGTCGCCGCGATGAATCACCAGTCGCAGCCCGGCTTCACCCGCATCCGCACCCCGTACGTCTCCGACGCCGACGCAGCCCGAATCGCCGAGAGCACCGCTCACCTGACCGCCGACCCCTCCGCGCTCCTCGAAGCCTTCTTGGGCCCGCGCATGTGGGACAAGGACGTCGACCTGGAGAAACCCGCCGTCGACGCCGCTTGACCCCTGATCTCCGCCCCGTGACGCAGCACCGAAGGGAGGTGAATTCCTTGACAGAGGACAGGATCACTCAGCGCACCATCACCGCCGTGATGATCGTCATCGCCGTGCTGGCGTTCGTCTTCTCCTTTGGCAACGTCTGGTCTCTGGCCCTCCGCCTGGGCGTTCCCTCACCGATCGCGCCGCTCATCGCCCCGATGGTGGATCTCTCCGTGGTCGGCCTGCTGGTCGCCCTGCGCTACCTCTCCTTGCGCGGCCTGCCCGCCGAACAGATGACGGCCGCCACCCGGCTGATGCACTTCTCCGGGCTGCTGACGCTGGCCCTCAACGTCGCCGAACCCATCGCCGCCGGACACTACGGCCGGGCAGCCGTGGACGCCGTGGCTCCCCTGCTCCTGCTCGGCTGGGGCGCGGTCGGTCCGCAACTCCTGCGCGCCTTCCACACCGTCATCCGCCCCGCCGACCCGGCCCCCGAAGCAGAAGAGACCGAACCGGCGCCCGAAACGACCCTGCCCCATGCCCCCGCTGCCGCACAGCTCACCGATCCGGCCCCGCCCGTCGCGCCGGACCCAGTCCCGACCTCGGCCCCGGTAGCTCCGCGCGTCACCCCGGCTCCCGCACCGCCCGCGCTCAAGGTTCCCGAGCCGCTGCTGACCGAAGCGCGCTCCATCGCCGCGTCCCACCACGCCGAACACGGAACAGCGATTACTCCGGCCCAGCTGAAGACGCGACTCGGCATCGGCCTGCCCATGGCCACCGCCCTCCACGCCGCCCTGTAGGGCCGCACCCCCCGCCGGCCTTCCGGCACCTCCCACCCTCGCCCGCCCCTGGGCCCGACCCGTCATGCCTGCGGGCAGCCGCCCGAGTGCTCATCGCTGCTGCCCGCAGGCTCCACCCTCACACCAAAAAGGATCCCCGCCCTCTCATGCACCGCCCCCTCGACCTGCGGCACGTCGTCAGCCCTGGCCTGCGGGACCTGATCGAGCTGGCCAACACCCACAACTTCGACCGCGTCACCGAACAGGTTCGCAACCTGCGCGGCTGCACCAGCCCCGTCAACCTCCACGGCTGGACGGTCACCACCGACTCGACGACCAAGGAAGTAGTCCGCTCCTACCGCTCCGAAGACGAGCCCTCCGGGCGCCTCCTGACCACTTGTGGTAACCGCCGCGCCTCCCGCTGCCCCGCCTGCTCCCGCGTCTACGCCGCCGACACCTACCACCTGATCAAGGCCGGACTGTCCGGCGGCAAGAACGTTGCCGAAACTGTCCGCGACCACCCCCGCGCCTTCGTCACCCTCACTGCCCCGTCCTTCGGCCCCGTCCACAACCGCAAGACCGACAGCACGGGGAAGACCCGCCCCTGCGGCTGCGGCGCCCACCATGCCGAGGGTGACCCGGCATTGGGCACACCGCTCGACCCAGCCACCTACGACTACTCCGGCTCCGTGCTCTGGAACGCCCACGCCGGGCAGCTGTGGGCACGCTTCACCACCTACCTGCGCCGTGCCCTGGCCGAACACCTCGGCATGACGCAGAAGGCGCTGAACTCCGCCCTCCGCGTCTCCTTCGCCAAGGTCGCCGAGTATCAGAAGCGCGGCCTGGTCCACTTCCACGCCGTGATCCGCTTCGACGGCCCCGACGGCCACACCACCCCGCCCCCGCCCTGGGCCACCTTCGATGCCCTCCAGGTCGCCGTGGGCTTGGCGGTCGAGCGGGCCCGGCTCACGGTCGAGTCCGACGCCATCGGCGAGCGCGTGATCAAGTGGGGCGACCGGTTCAAGGTCGACCGGATTTCCGCCCTGGGCGACGGCGAACTCACCGACGCCAAGGTCGCCGGATACGTCGCCAAATACGCCACCAAGAACGCCGAGGGCGCGGGCACCGTAGACCGCACCCTTATGTGCCGCCCCTACCATGGACGCGGCTATGTACGAGGTCCCGACGGCTTCCGCGACCTGTGCGACGACTGCGAAGGCACCGGGCAGGCCGAACCCATCAAGGCCCTGCCCGTGCAACGGCACGTCCGCCAGATGATCCGCACCGCCTGGGACCTCGGGAACCTGCCGGAGTTCGCTGGCCTCAAGCTCTGGAAGTGGGCCCACATGCTCGGCTTCCGCGGCCACTTCTCCAGCAAGTCCCGCGCCTACTCCACCACCCTGGGCGCCCTCCGCGACGTCCGCCGGGCCTGGCGTCTCGCCCAAACCGAAGCCGCCCGTGCCCGCGCCGGCCTTCCCGCCAACGGCGAGAACACCACCCTCGTCACCGCCTCCTCGTGGACGTACCTCAGCAGCGGCTACCGCCCCGGCGAGGATCTTCTAGCCGCTCAGGTCCGCCAAGACATAGCCCACATCCAACGCCTCAAGCAGGAAGGACTGCTGCCCGTATGACGACGGCCGTACTCACCGTGGACCAGGTCGCCGAACGTCTCGGCATCAGCCGCTGGAAGGTCCACGACCTGATCCGCTCCCGCGAACTCGCCTCCTTCAAGATCGGCCGCTGCCGCCGCATCAGTGAAGCCGCCGTGGACGCCTATGTATCCCTCCGAACCGAGCAGGAAGCCGCCTGATGGCCAAGCCGAAGAAGAACGCCAACAACGAGGGCACCATTTACCAGCGCAGGGACGGCCGCTGGGAGGGTAGTGCCTACGTCTTGACGACCGAAGGCACGTACAAGCGGCGCAGCGTCTACGGCAAGACGTGGGACGAGGCTCACGAGAAGCTGACCAGGCTCAAGGCCGACTCCCTGAACGGCCTGCCGGTCTCCACCAGCAAGATGACCATCGCCGAGTACCTGACGTACTGGCTCACGAACGTCGCCCAGGGCAAGGTCCGCAGGACCACGTACGTCAACTACGAATCGCTCGTCCGCAACTACGTCACGCCCGAGTTCGGCAGGAAGAAACTAGCCCGGCTTACCGCCCGCGACATCCGGGCCTTCCTGACCAAGACGGCGGCCACCTGCCAGTGCTGCGCGCAGGGCAAGGACAAGAACCGGCCCGAGCACAAGCGGCGCTGCTGCGCCCTCGGAAGGTGCTGCACGAATCTCCCCTCGGACCGAACCGTGCGCTTTCTGCTGGTGATCCTGCGGGCCGCCCTCCAGCACGCCGTGCGTGAGGACGAGCTGCCCCGCAATGTGGCCCGGAACGTAGAGCTGAGCATGGGAACGAAGCGTGAGATAGAACCGCTCACGGTCAAGGAAGGGCGTCAGCTCCTAGCGGCGGCCCGAGACAACCGGCTGTGGGCCGCGTACGAGCTGGCGGTCCGCATCGGCCTGCGGCGCGGTGAGCTGCTGGGGCTGCGCTGGTCGGACGTGGATCTCCACGAAGGCGTCCTCACTGTCCGGCAGGCCCTACAGCGGGTCGGCGGCGAGCTGCTGATCGTCGCGCCGAAGACTCAGCGCTCGGCCCGCCGCTTGGCCCTGCCGTCCGAGTGCGTGACCGCGCTTCGCGCTCAGCGTGCCCAGCAGCTCGCCGACCGGAAAGCCGCTGGCTCGAACTGGAAGGGGACAGCTCACGGCCTGGTCTTCACCACCAAGAACGGCACCCCCATCGAGCCGCGCAACCTGAACCGCTCCTTCGAGGCGCTGTGCGTTCGTGCCGGCGTCCGCAAGGTCCGCTTCCACGACCTCCGCCACACGTGCGCCTCGCTGCTCCACGAACAGGGCGCCGACGCCCGCATGATCATGGAAGTCCTGGGCCACAGCTCGATCCGCGTGACCATGGACATCTACACCTTCGTACGGCTCGACTCCCAGCGGTCCGCCTTCGACCGCGTCGGGGACGCACTGAAGGGTGACGGCAACGAACCAGACGATGACGACGGCCCGGCCGGTGTCCCGGTAGCCCTCTGATCGGCTCTCAAAGACGGTTGCCGTCAAACACTGCCGTCAAGACAAAAGCCAGAGGCCCTGTGGATCACTCCACAGGGCCTCTGACGTGCTGTGCACTCGGCAGGATTCGAACCTGCAACCTTCTGATCCGTAGTCAGATGCTCTATCCGTTAAGCTACGAGTGCTTGTTCTGTTTTTATCGCCGCTCCCGGGCCTTCCGGCTCGCTCGCGGCGACAGGAAGAACATTACATGACTGCCGCCGCCATGTGAAATCCGTTAGCCATACCCCTTGTGACCTGCGGAAACCCCGTCCGGACGGGGTGAGCGGCACCCCCGGCAACAGCGAAGCCCCGGTCGGCTGACCGGGGCTTCGTGATCGCGGCGGAGGCGGAGGGATTTGAACCCTCGATGGGCTTTAAGGCCCAAACCGCATTAGCAGTGCGGCGCCATAGACCGGACTAGGCGACGCCTCCACACATCCACCCGCGCGAGCGCGGGTCGGTGCGTGCCGATGATGACACAGTCGAGCGCGGTGTCACCAATCGACCCCCACGGTACTAGGCGGGAAGGGCGCAGGGCAAAGGCCTTGTCGGGCGCGCGGCCGGGCCGCCACGACAGGGCCGGGTGGAGGGCGTGCGCGGGGCGCGCGCGAGGTCCGCGCGCAACGTCCGGGAGCGTGCCGCGTTAGTCAGGGCATGTTGCGTGCCACTCCCCGGGCCATCGCCCGCCCCGCCCTGCGGCGCCTCCTCGTCGGCGCCGCCGCCTCCGTCGCCGCCGCCGGGTCGCTGGCTGCCGCGCCCTCCACCGCCCACGCGCAGACCGGCGCCGCCGCCCTGCCCTGGCCCGCCGGCGTCGGCGACGGACCGGACCGCGACCACCTCACCGTCACCGTGCGGAACGCCGGCGGGGCCGACGGGACCTACGAGCTGTACTGCGGCCCCGACGGCGGCAGCCACCCCGACCCGCGCGGGGCCTGCGCCGCGCTGGAGCGGGACACGCGCTGGGGGCAGGACCTCTTCGCGCCCGCCCCGGAAGGCGCCTTCTGCACCATGCAGTACGGCGGACCGGCCACGGCGCACGTCACCGGCACCTGGGCCGGACGCCCCGTCGACGCGACCTACGACCGCCGCGACGGCTGCGGGATCGCCCGCTGGGACCGGCTCGTGCCGCTGCTGCCGGACATGAAGGCCGCAGGGAAGGGCTGACCCCGGCCAGGAGGAGGGCGGCCGGCCGGGGCCCGTTCGCGCCACGCTCCGCCCTCATTCCGCCGACTCGGGGCGGCTCGGCCGATAAATACAGAAACGCCGCCCTCGTAAAGGTCCCGCGAAGGTCCCGCGACGTCGTCGCAGGAGGGCGGCCGTTTGACGCTTACTCGGTCGTCAGTTCGGCGTCACTTCCTCGTGCGACCTCCCTCTCATCCGGCGTCGCGAGCGCAACCGCAGCCCTTAGACTCCCTCGCGTGACACGCCGCGGGACGGTTGGCAAGATGGCCCGAGCGGTCGGCAAGGTGCGGTAACAGGGAGGAAGCGTCTCGTGAGCAGCAGGCCATCCCGAGGCGCTGCTCGCCTCGCAGCCATACTGGACGCCCTGCCGGACGCGTTGGTGCTGGTCAATGCCAACGGGACGGTCGTCAACGCCAACACCATCGCCCTGGAGGCCTTCGAGACCCCGGGGACCGCCCTGGTGGGGCGGGGGCTGCTGGACCTGCTGCCGCAGTTCGACTCCAAGCTCATCCCGGGCTCCATGCGGCGGCCCGAACACCTCGACCCGCGGGCCCGGACCAAGCCCACCCGGATGATCGCGCGCAGGACCGACGGGACGGAGTTCCCCGTCGAGGTCACCAGTGCGAATCTGGAGAACGGGCAGCAGGCCTACGACAGTTACGGCTACACCGGCGACGAGCTGCTCATGCTCGTCGTACGCGACCTGTCCGGGACCGTCGACACCGAGGCCGAGCTCGCGCGGTCGCAGCGGCAGACCGAGATGATCCTGCGGGCCGCCGCCGAGGGTGTCGTCGGGACCGACACCGACGGACGGATCGTGCTCGTCAACCCGGCCGCCGCGCAGATACTGGGCTACCGGGCCAGCGACCTCGGCGGGCGCGAGCTGCACACGCTCGTCCTGCACTCGCGCGCCGACGGCTCCCCCTTCCCCTACGACGAGTCGCCGCTGGCCGACACCCTGCGCTCCGGGCGCAAGCACCGGGTACGCGGGCAGGTGCTGTACGCCAAGGACGGCTCGAAGGTGCCGGTCGACCTGACGACCGCGCCCGTGCGCGACGGCGACCAGCTCGTCGGCGCCGTCATGACCTTCACCGACCGGCGGCCCTACGACGCCGTCGTCGAGGAGAAGGAGGCCGCGGAGCAGGCGCACGCCGAGGAGCTGGAGCGGATCGCCGAGGAGCACGCCTCCGAGCTCACCGCCCTGCGCCAGCGGCACGTCACCGAGGTGGAGGAACTGCGCGAGCGGCACGCGGAGGAACTCGCCGCGAACGAGGAGCGCTACGCCGCCCTCGGTGAGCGGGAGAAGGACCGCTTCGAGGCACTCGCCGCCCGGCACGAGCAGCTGCTGACCCTGCTCGGGCGCTCCCTGCGCGGGCCCCTGGAGGAGCTGCGCCGGGAACTGGCCGCGCTCGCCGCCGACGACGCCGGGCAGCTGTGGCCCGAGGCCAACCAGGTGCTGCACCACCTCTCGGCCGGCTACTCGCGCATCACGACGCTGATCGACAACGTCCTCGGCTACCAGCGGCTCGACGCCGGCAGCGAGAGCGTGGCCCGGACGAAGGTGATGCTGGACGCGGTCGTCGCCGCCGGCGTCGACGGGGCCGTCGAGCTCATCGGGCCGGGACGGGTGCAGTTCGCCGTGCACGCCCCGCCCATCGAGGCCGAGGTGGACCCGCGGCTGCTCGCGACGGCCCTCGCGCACCTGGTCGCCGACGTGGCCGGTGTCGACGCGACCGGCAACACGCCCGTGTCGGCGGGCGGTTACCTGGACAACACCGTCGTGGTGGCGGCGGCGCAGCGCGGCGAGGTCGTCCGCATCGAGGTGCGCGGGCCGTACGCCGGGGGCGACACCGTCCACGAGCCCATCGTGCGCGGGATCGTCCGGGCCCACGGCGGCGTGCTGCAGACGCACGAGGTGCCGGGGATGAGCGGGAGCGCGTACGTCCTGGAGGTGCCGCTCGGGGGCGGGGCCGGGGCCGTCACCGCGCAGGCCGCGGACGAGGGCGGCGCCGCCGACGCGGAGGAGCAGACCTCGGGCGGAGGGCGCCGCCGGGCCCGGCGGGGTTCGACCGACGCGTTCCTCGAAGCCGACGGTCCGGCGGCCGAAGACGAAGCCGCCGGGGCCGGGGCGCCCGGTGGTGCCGGTGCGGAGGGCGCCGGCGGGGCCGAAGGAGCCGCGCCGACCGGACGCCGCCGGCGGCGGGCCGCCGGGGAACCGGCAGCCCTTCCCGCGCAGGCGTCCGGTGAGGGCGCCGTGTCGGGCGGTACCGGGCGGCGGCGTGGCCGGGCGGCCGAGGACGCCGGTGCCGGTGCCGCCGCGGGCGCTCCTGCCGCCGCCGGTGCGCTGGGCAGTGCCGTCCAGGGGGTCGCCGAGGGGGCCGTCGTCACGGCCGCCGAGCACGCGGCCGGTACCGCCGCCTCGGGGACGGGGCTGGGCGGGACCGTACCGCCGCAGGGCGTGCCCGCGCCGCCGTCCGGGCGGCGGGCCCGGCGGGAACCGGGTGAGCAGCACGCGCTGCCGCCGGCCCTGCCCGCGCCGTCGTCCGGCGAGGCCTCCGGCGGCCCGGCCGACGCGCAGGGACAGGCTCAGCAGCCGACCGGGCGCCGGCGGCGGGCCCTGGCCGCGGCGAACGAGAGGGCGGCGGCCGCGCAGCAGACGGCGGGGCCGCGACCGGTGTTCGCACTGCCGCCCGCCGAGTCCGACCAGACGGCCCCGGCCGGGCAGGGGACCGCGACGGTGCCGCCCGGCGTCCCGGTGCCGCCCGGCGGGGCGGGATCCCCCGAGGCGGCACAAGCAGCGCAGGCGGCTCAGGGGGCACGAGCAGCCCAGGCCGGGGCCGCCCAGGCCGCCGGGGCTCCCGGTGCGGGCGGATCCGGGGTCTCCGGCGACGCACGGGACGACGAGGGGCGGCATGACGCCGTGCCGCACGACCAGTCCGCCGACCACACACCTCCGCAGCCGCATCCCACGAGCGCGCCCACGGGACGCCGGCGGCGTGCCGTCGCCCCGCAGCCGCCCGAGGGGGCCGGGACGCAGGCGCCGGGCCCGGGAATGCCGGACCCGGCAGTGCCGGGTGCCGGAGTGCCCGGCGCGCCGGGGAGTGTTCCGCCGGGGGGACCGGCGGCGGTGGGCGCCGGGCCGGGTGCCGTACCGGCGGGTCCGGGGCAGCAGGCCGCCGGGCAGGGCGGTGCCGGGGCGAGGGCCGCGCAGCAGAACGCCGCTGGGCACGCCCTTCCTGGTCAGGTGGGCCCGGGGCAGGGCGCGCCGGGGCAGGCCGGGGTGCCCGCGCCGGGCGCGGCCGTGCCGCCGCAGGGCATGGCGGCCGCCGCGCAGGGCGACGCCGTTCCCCGGCCCGGCGACGCCCCGCACGCGAACGTCCCCCAGGGCGCTCCCCTGGCCCCTCAGCCGCAGGGCGCCGCGGTGCCGCCGCAGCACACGCCTGTCCCGGCTCACGGCGCGGTCCCGCCCCAGGGCGTCCCCGCGCCTCAGCAGGGCATGACCGCTGCTGGGCCGGGTGTTGCCGTACCCGGGCAGGGAGCCGCCCTCCCCGGACAGGACGTTGCCGTACCCCCGCAAGGCGTCGCCGTGCCGCCCCAGGGCGTCGCTGCGCACCCGCAAGGCGTCGCCCTACCCAGCCAGGGAGCCGCCGTCCCCGCGCAGGGAGCCGCCCTCCCCGGACAGGACGTTGCCGTACCCCCGCAAGGCGTCGCCGTGCCGCCCCAGGGCGTCGGTGCGCAGCCGCAAGGTGTCGCCGTGCCTCCGCAGGGGGTCGGTGTGCATCCGCAGGCCGTGTCCGTGCCCGCTCAGGGCGGGCTCGGGCAGAGTGTGCAGGCCGCCCTTCCCGGGCAGGTGCCGCAGGGGCCGCACGGCGCGCAGCCGTTGCCGCAGCAGGGCGGCGTCGCACCGGAGCAGCAGGCCGGCCTGGGGCGGCCGCTGCCCGCCGAAGCCGCCCCCGGGCCGGACACCGCCGCCCAGGCCCCTTCGGCCCCGGCGCAGGGCACCCCCGCGCCGCAGCCCTGGCCCGCCGCCGACGACACCTCGGGAGCCGGTGTCGCCGTGCCGCCGAACAGTGCCGGGCAGGCCCTGCCCCCGATGGGCGGGGCACCCCGGTCCGCCCAGGCCCCGGGCACCCCGTTGCCGCCGGAGGGCGGACCGCGGGCGGCGCAGCCGTTGCCCGCCGAGGCCGCGGGGCCCGCCGATCCCCACGCGACGCAGGGGCGGGCGATCAGCGTGCGGACGCTGGGCCAGGGCGTGCCCTTCAACCGGCAGGCGGCCCAGGTCCAGCAGCCGTCGGCGACGCCTCCCCCGCACCAGCCGGGCGGATCGGGCCGGCGCCGCAAGCTGGGCACGCCGCCCGACCCGGCCACGCGCACGGAACAGGCGGCGCGTCCCGAGCAGACGGCCCGCCCCGAGCAGGCCGCCCGGTCGCATGCGGCGGCCGAGCCGACGCCCACGCCGGTCCCGGCGCAGGTGCCCGCCCAGGTCGCCGCGCCCGTTCCCGCGCAGCCGTCGCTCGCCGGGCAGGGACGGCCGGCCCAGATGACCGAAGGCGGCGGCCGCTCCTACGCCATAGGCGCCCCGGACGAGAACGCCGCCGAGGGGCCCGAGCCGCTGGACGGGCCGGGCGGTGCCGTCGAGGTGGCCGATCCGCCACGGCCGCAGCCGATGGACGACGAACTGCCGCCGGAACCGCTGGACAACCCGCGGCGGCTGCTGGTGTGGCCGGCGCCGGACGTCAGCACGCAGCAGGCGCTGAGCGACCGCGGCTACCGGCCGGTGATCGTGCACTCGCGCGAGGAGGTCGACGCGCAGATCGCGGCCTTCCCCGCCGCGCTGTTCGTCGACCCGCTGACCGGTCCGATCACCCGGACGGCGCTGCAGTCGCTGCGGCAGGCCGCCGTGGCCGCCGAGGTGCCGGTGCTGGTCACGGCCGGGCTCGGGCAGGCCTCGCGGGACGCGGCCTACGGTGCCGACCCGGCGGTGCTGCTGAAGGCGCTGGCGCCGCGGGACAGCGAGCAGCACCCGCCGCGGGTCCTGCTCGTCGAGGAGCACGCGGAGATCGCGCTGGCGCTGACGGCGACGCTGGAGCGGCGCGGGATGCAGGTCGCGCGGGCCGCGAGCGACGCGGACGCGGTGACGCTGGCGGGACAGTTCCGGCCGAACCTGGTCGTGATGGACCTGATGCAGGTGCACCACAGGCAGGCCGGGTACGCCGGGATCATCGACTGGCTGCGGGCGAACGGCCAGCTGAACCGCACCCCGCTCGTCGTCTACACGGCCGCCGTCGACCAGGCCGACCTGCCGCGGCTGGCGTCGGGGGAGACGGTGCTGTTCCTCGCCGAGCGGTCCACCAGCGGCGAGGTGCAGTCCCGGATCGTCGAACTGCTCAGCCGGATCGGCACGAACTAGCGGTACGCCCGGGTGGTCAGCGGGCCGAGATGCGGCGTGCCGCCTCCTTCACCGAGGCGCGCAGGCGGTCGCGGTCGGTCTCCTCGTCGCCGACCAGGATGCGCCGCATCTGCGGGACGACCGCGGTCCAGTTGGCCAGGGCGGTCAGCAGGAAGAGCAGGTCGGCGGCCGGGATCGCGTCGGTGACGACGCCCCGGTCCTGGCCGTCCCGGAGGGCGGCGACCTTGCGGCGGTAGTGCTCCTGGCGGTCGGACTCGTGGGGCAGTTCGGTGCTGCCGTACTCCAGGCCCTCCCAGAAGAGCAGGCGCAGCAGCTCCGGGTGGTCGGCGTGGTAGTCCATCAGCCGGTCGATCCAGCTCTCGAGGTCGTCCGGGTCGACGGGGACGGCCTCGGCGAGGTGGAGCATCTTGCGCTCCAGGACGATCGCGAACAGCTCCGCCTTGTTGCCGAAGTAGGCGTAGATGAGCTGTTTGTTGGCCTTCGCCTCGGCGGCGATGCGGTCGATGCGGGCGCCGGCGATGCCGTGCCGGGCGAACTCGGCGACCGCCGCCTCGAAGATCCGGGCCTTGGTGGCCTCGGGGTCCCTTGCTGCCATGGGGAGAGGGTAGCGCGCCAGGTAACCAACTGTTTGGTTGACAGGAAGGAACGGGCCGCCCATGCTGTTGGGCAGATACCCAACCAACCAGTTAGTTGTTAGAGCCGGCTCCAAGGAGTCCTCCCCTCATGTCGTCAGCGACCACCACCACACCCCGTCGCCCGGCCCGCGCGCGGCAGGACCGTACGCCCGCCTCCGGCCTCTTCCTCACCCTGATCGCCGTGTGCAGCGCGGTGACGGCCGCCAACATCTATCTCGCCGCGCCGCTGCTCCCGCTGATGGCCCGCGACTTCGGCTCGGCCCCGTCGGCCGTCGCCTGGATCGCCTCGGTCGCGCAGCTGGGCTACGCCGTCGGCCTGTTGTTCTTCGCCCCGCTCGGCGACAGCGCGAACCGGCGCAGGCTGGTGGCCGGGCTGACGCTCGTGACCGCCGTCGCGCTGGGTGCCAGTGCCCTCGCGCCGGGCGTCGGCGCGCTCGCGGTGGCCGTGTTCGTCGCCTCGGCCGCCACCGTGATCCCGCAGTTGCTCGTGCCGCTGGTCGCCGAGCGCGCCCCGGCCAACCGGCGGGCCCGTCATGTCGCGGCCGTCATCGCGGGCCTGTTCACCGGGATCGTCGCGGCCCGGGTGCTGGGCGGTCTGGCCGGGCAGGCGTTCGGCTGGCGCTGGGTGTTCACGGGCGCGGCCGTGCTCACGCTGGGCCTGGGGCTCGCCACCGCCTCGGTCCTGCCCTCGCGACGGCGCGGAACCGGCTCGCTGTTGTCCGGCCTGGCCGCCCTGCCGGCGGTGCTGCGGAGCTCGCCGGACCTGTGGCGGGCGTGCCTGCGGCAGGCCGGGATGTTCGGGGCGTGGAGCGCGTTGTGGACGTCGCTCGCGCTGCTGCTGACCGGTCCGGCGTACGGGCTGTCCACCGCGGCGGCCGGGCTCTTCGGGCTCTTCGGACTGACGGCGACCGCGGTGGCACCGCTGGCCGGCGGGCTCGTGGACCGGTTCGGCGCGGCCCGGGTCGTGCGGTCCGCGTATCTGCTGGCCGCCGTGTCGGTGCCGCTGTTCTGGCTGGGCGGGCACGTCCTGGTGGCGCTGTTCGCCGCCGCGGTCCTCATCCACGCGGCGCTGGTCGCCTCGCACGTCGCCAACCAGACGCTCGCCCTGACCGCGACCGCCACGCCCGCCACCGCCAACACGGCCTACGTCGTCGCCGGTTTCGCGGGCGGCGCCGCCGCGTCGGCCCTCGCGGGCGCCGCGGACAGCCACTTCGGCTGGGGCGGTGTGAGCGTGGTCGCGGGGGTGTGGCTGGTGCTGGGCTGGGGGCTCAGCCGGTCGCGGCGGTGAGGCGGCGGGCCGCGGCGGGAGACCGGAGGGCACGCGGGCGGCGAGGAGTCGCCGCAACGGGCGGAGCCCCCGGCCGTCGCCGGGGGCTCCGCTCCGTCCGTCCGGTCAGCCGAGGGACGTGACGTCCAGCTCGCCCTGCGCGTACCGCCTGCGCAGCACCTTCTTGTCGAACTTGCCGACGCTGGTCTTCGGGACCGCCTCGATGACCGTCCAGCGCTCCGGCAGCTGCCACTTGGCGATCCTGCCCTCGTCGGCGAGGAAGGCGCGCAGGGTCTCGAAGGTGGCGGTGGCGCCCTCCTTGAGGACGACCGTGGCCAGGGGGCGCTCGCCCCACTTGTCGTCGGGGACGGCGACGACCGCCGCCTCGGCGACGTCCGGGTGGGACATCAGGGCGTTCTCCAGCTCCACGGAGGAGATCCACTCGCCGCCGGACTTGATGACGTCCTTGGCCCGGTCGGTGAGGGTGAGGTAGCCGTCGGGGGAGATGGTGCCGACGTCGCCGGTCTTGAGCCAGCCGTCCGCGCTGAACTTGTCGGCGGGGCGCAGCGGCTCGGCGTCGGGGCCGTTGTAGTAGGCGCCCGCGATCCAGGGGCCGCGCACCTCCAGCTCACCCGCGGACTCGCCGTCCCACGGCAGGCGTTCGCCGCCCGGGCCGGTCAGCCGGGCCTCGACGCCGGCCGGGAAGCGGCCCTGGGTGAGGCGGTAGGCGAACTCCTCGTCGGTGCCGACCGCGGCGGCCGGGGGACGGGCGACCGTGCCCAGCGGGGACGTCTCCGTCATGCCCCAGGCGTGGCAGACCCGCATGCCCAGCTTGTCGAAGGCCTCCATCAGCGACGGCGGACAGGCCGAGCCGCCGATGGTGACCTGGGTGAGGGAGGAGACGTCCCGGGGGTGCGCGGTCAGCTCCGCGAGCAGGCCCTGCCAGATGGTCGGGACGGCGGCGGCGTGGGTCGGCTTCTCGGCCTCGATCATCGCGGCGAGCGGGGCCGGCTGCAGGAAGCGGTCCGGCATCAGCATGTTCACGCCGGTCATGAACGTGGCGTGCGGCAGGCCCCAGGCGTTCACGTGGAACTGCGGGACCACGACCAGGGAGGTGTCCTGGTCGGTCAGGCCCATCGACTGGGCCATGTTGACCTGCATCGAGTGCAGGTAGATGGAGCGGTGGCTGTAGACCACGCCCTTGGGGTCGCCGGTGGTGCCGGAGGTGTAGCACATGGCGGCGGCCTGGCGTTCGTCCAGCTCGGGCCAGTCGTAGGTGGCCGGTTTCCCGGCGATCAGGTCCTCGTACTCGTGGACCTGGACGGCCGCCTCCGCGAGCGGGGCGCGGTCCCCGGGGCCGGTGACGACCACGTGCTCGACGGTCTTCAGGTGCGGCAGCAGCGGGGCGAGCAGCGGCAGCAGCGAACCGTTGGCGATGATCACGCGGTCGGCGGCGTGGTTGACGATCCAGGCCAGCTGCTCGGGCGGGAGGCGGAGGTTCAGGGTGTGCAGGACCGCGCCCATGGACGGGATCGCGAAGTAGGCCTCGACGTGCTCCGCGTTGTTCCAGGCGAGGGTCGCCACGCGCTCGTCGCCGGTGACGCCGAGGTCCTCGCGCAGCGCGTGGGCGAGCCGGGCCGCGCGGGCGCCGATCTCCGCGAAGGAGCGGCGGTGCGGTTCGTCCTCACCGGTCCACGTGGTCACCTGCGATGTCCCGTGGATCGTCGACCCGTGGGTCAGGATCCTCGAGATCAGCAGCGGTACGTCCTGCATGGTGCTCAGCACGGCGTCCTCCCGGGCGACATTGCCTGCGCGGTGGTAAGGGTTGCGCTGATTCTGCGCACATACCACGCGGTATGTCACTAGGGGGCGGTGATCGATCAAAAGACGTCGGCCGGCGCCCCGGGCTCAGGAGCGGACGAGTCCCAGCTCGGCGTCCTCGCGGAGCTTGCCCAGGGCGCGGGACACGGCCGACTTCACCGTGCCCACCGACACGCCGAGCACCTCGGCCGTCTGGGCCTCGCTGAGGTCCTCGTAGTACCTGAGAACGACCATCGCCCGCTGCCGGGCGGGCAGCCGCGTGATCGCCCGCCACATCGCGTCGCGCAGCGCCTGCTGCTCGGCCGGGTCGTCGGCGCCGGGCACCGGGTCCGGCTCGGGCAGTTCGTCGCAGGCGAACTCGTCGACCTTGCGCTTGCGCCACTGCGAGGTCCGCGTGTTCAGCAGCGCCCGGCGCACATAGCCGTCCAGGGCGCGGTGGTCCTCGATGCGCTCCCAGGCGACGTACGTCTTGGCGAGCGCGGTCTGCAGCAGGTCCTCCGCGTCGCTCGGGTTGCCGGTGAGCGAGCGGGCGGTACGCAGCAGCACCGGCTGGCGGGCCCTGACGTACGACGAGAACGACGGGTACGGAAGGGTCTGCGCCGCCGGTGGCGCGGCCGCCTTCGAAGCGCTGGTGCAGACGAGTGTGGTCATGGCTCCACGCTATGAGCGGGCGGTGCCGGGCGGATCGGCCGCAGGTCCCGAAGCGGGGTCCCCCTCAGGTTGTAGGGGCGGGGGTGACTGCACCTCCTGTAGGTGGAGCGGCGGGCCCGGCGTACTGCGGGTTCACCCCTGGGGGTCGGCGGTCAGCACGAGCCCCGACGTGGGGACGCCGGTGCCCGCCGTCACCAGGACCCGCCGCGCCCCCGGCACCTGGTTCACCGCAGCGCCCCTGAGCTGCCGGACGGCCTCCGCGATGCCGTTCATGCCGTGCAGGTACGCCTCCCCCAGCTGGCCGCCGTGGGTGTTGAGCGGCAGCCGCGCCTCGGCCACGAAGTCCGCCGCCTCGCCGGGGCCGCAGAAGCCGAACTCCTCCAGCTGCATCAGCACGAACGGCGTGAAGTGGTCGTAGAGGATCCCCACGTCGATGTCGGCCGGCGCGAGCCCCGAGGTGCGCCACAGCTGCCGCGCCACCACCGCCGCCTCGGGCAGGCCGGTGAGGTCGCCGCGGTAGAAGCCGGTCATCTGCTCCTGTCCGCGTCCCGCGCCCTGGGCGGCCGCGGCGATCACCGCGGGCGGGTGGGGCAGGTCGCGGGCCCGCTCGACGGAGGTGACGACGAGGGCCTGCCCGCCGTCCGTCTCCTGACAGCAGTCCAGCAGGCGCAGCGGCTCGGCGATCCAGCGGGAGGCGGCGTGGTCGGCGAGGGTGAGGGGGCGGCCGTGGAAGTACGCCGCCGGGTTGGTCGCCGCGTACGCGCGTGCGGCGACGGCCACGTGCCCGAAGGCCTCCGGGGCCAGGCCGTGGACGTGCAGGTAGCGCCGGGCCGCCATCGCCACCCAGGAGGCCGGGGTGAGCAGGCCGGACGGCAGGGTCCAGCCGAGCGCCGCGCCCTCCGCCGAGGGTTCCCGGTGCCGTACGCCGGAGCCGAAGCGGCGGCCGGAGCGCTCGTTGAAGGCCCGGTAGCAGACCACCACCTCCGCGACGCCCGCGGCGACGGCGAGAGCGGCCTGCTGGACGGTGGCGCAGGCCGCTCCGCCGCCGTAGTGGACGCGCGAGAGGAAGGAGAGCTCGCCGATGCCGGCCGCCTGGGCGACGGTGATCTCGGGACTGGTGTCCATGGTGAACGTGACCATGCCGTCGACGTCGGCCGGGGTCAGCCCCGCGTCCGCCAGGGCCGTGCGCACCGCCTCGACGGCCAGGCGCAGTTCGCTGCGGCCGGAGTCCTTGGAGAACTCGGTGGCTCCGACACCGGCGATCGCCGCGCGTCCGCCGAGTCCGTCCCCGCCTCGGCGCGCACTCACGCGGGGACCCTCACCGTCACGGTGCCGGTGACGTGGGTGCCGATGCCGTTGGCGCCGACGACCCGGACGGTCGCGGTGTCGCCGACGACCTCCTCGACCGTGCCGGTCAGCACCAGCGTGTCGCCGGGGTGGTTGGGCGCGCCGAGCCGGATGGCCACCCGGCGCAGCTCGGCCCGCGGGCCGAAGTGGTCCGTGACGTAGCGGCCGACCAGGCCGTTGGTCGTCAGGATGTTCATGAGGATGTCGGGGGAGCCCGCGCGCCGGGCCGCGTCCGGGTCGTGGTGGACGTCCTGGAAGTCGCGGGAGGCGATCGCCCCGGCGACGATCAGGGTGCGGGTCAGGGGGATCTCCAGGGGCGTCAGGCGGTCGCCGGCCTTCACCGCGCCACCCCGTGGAAGACCGGCAGCACCAGCTCCTCGTCGAAGCGCCGGAACCCCAGCCGCACCGGCATGCCGATGCGCACCTCGTCGTGCTCCACCCCGACCACGTCGGCCACGATCCGCACCCCCTCGGCGAGCTCGATCAGGCCGACCGCGTACGGCGGGTCGAAGCCGGGCGAGGGCGGGTGGTGCATGACGACGTACGAGTGGACGGTGCCCCTGCCGCGTGCCGCGACGGTGTCCCAGTCGGGACAGCCGCAGTCGTTGCACCCCGGCAGCCAGGGGAAACGCAGGCGGGCGCAGTCGGCGCAGCGCTGGATGAGCAGTTCGTGGCGGGCCACGCCCGCCCAGAAGCCGGCGTTGTCGCGGTTGACGACGGGGCGGGGGCGCTTGTCCCGCGGTGGTGTGTCGCGCCGGTGCGCGGGGGCGTACTTGAGGATGCGGAAGCGGTGGGTGCCGGCCAGTTCGCCGTCCGCCCGGACGTCCGTGCGCGTGGTGACGAAGTAGCCCGGGCCGAGCCGGGTGGCCTTGCGCTCCGAGACGGACTCGATCACCGAGTCGTAGGTGACGCGGTCGCCCGGGCGCAGGGGGCGCAGGTACTCCTGCTCGCAGTCGGTGGCGACGACGGCAGCGTGGCCCGAGCTGTCGAGGAGGGTGAGGAGTTCGTCGTAGGCCGCCGTGCGTTCCGGGCGGCGGGAGAGACCGGCCATGGTCCAGGCCTGGAGCATGGTGGGGGGCGCGATGGCGTCCGGGCCCGTGTAGGCCGGGCTCTGGTCACCCATGGCCTCGCACCAGTGCCTGATCATGGGCTCGTTGACCGGGTCGCGGCCGACCCCGGTCGCGGCCGCCGGCCGGCCCGCGTAGGCCTGCAGGCGCGCCTCGAACTCCTCGTGGACCTCCGGCTCACCGCTCACGGTTTCTGACTGTCCGTCAGATCGCGGGGTCCGTCAAGCCCTCGAAGAGGCCGAGGACGCGGACGAACGCCTGTGCGGCGGTACCGGAGCACCGCCGCTCAGACGCTTGTCACCCCACGAAGCACACCCACCCCGGCGACGGGCCGGCACCGGCGCACCGGCCCGCCGGGCTCACCACCACAGCGGGGCGAAGCTGACGGCGGTGTTGGCGTTGCCCTGGTTGACGGCCGTGAACGCCGAGCCGTTGACCTGCGCGGTGTTGCTCTGGTTCGAGGCGCCCTCGCCCACGGCCTGCTGCTGGGTGGTCGCCGCGTTGCCGAAGTTGTCCCCGCCGACGCCGCTGCCGAGGATGCCCTGCTCGGCCTCGGTGACGGCCGCGATGGATCCGTTGGCCGCGAAGGCGCCGTTGTCCGCCGTCGCGACGCCGGTGAAGACGGCGGCGGCGAGCGGCAGGGCGGAGACGGCTGCGATGACGCGGGCGGTACGGATGCTTGCCATGGTGTTGTCCCTCCAGGACCTCGGAACCGTGCGCACGGCCGGCTCATGGCCGTGAGTGCGCGAAGTGCTGCTGAAGTGCTGCTGAAGTACTGCTGCCACCAGGGAAGTTGGCCGGCCGCCCTGGCTTTCCGTGCGACGTCGCGAGTCCAGAGTTGCCCACCGAATCCCCGGCGAACCACCCCGGAAGCCACCATTCGCACGCAAGCGTGAGGACATGTCGATAAACCCCTTTGCGTCACTTCCGTCCCGGACAGGGCGCAAGAGGACGTTCGAACCCGGGTGCCGCAAGGGACGAAGCGTTCCCGCACTTTTCGGTCACCGCACCCCGTCCCGGCGCGCCGCGCCCGCTCCCCCTTTCCTTTTTCGAACACACGTACGAAACTAGTGTCATGGCCACCACCGACCGGCAGGCCACGACGCTGGCCCTCGCATTCGCCCTGTCCGCCGCCGAGCGCGGGCTGGCCGTCATCCCCCTGTCGCGCACCAAGCTGCCCGCGCTGCGCTCCCCCCACCGCGACGACCCCGCCCCGTCCCCCTGCCACGGCGAGTGCGGCCGCCCCGGCCACGGGGTGTACGACGCCTCCAGCGACCCGGCCCGCATCCGCGAACTGTTCGCCGCCGCGCCCTGGGCGACCGGCTACGGCATCGCCTGCGGCCTGCCCCCGCACCACCTGATCGGCGTCGACCTGGACGTGAAGACCGGCACGGACTCCTCGGCCGCCCTGCGCGAGCTGGCCCTGCGGCACCTGTTCACCATCCCCCCGACGGTGGTGGTGCTGACCCCGTCCGGCGGGCGCCACCTGTGGCTGAGCGGCCCGGCCGACGTGGTCGTGCCCAACTCGGCGGGACGTCTCGCCCCCGGCATCGACATCCGGGGCGCCGGCGGCTACCTCGTCGGCCCCGGCTCCCGCACGGACCGGGGCGTGTACGCCGCCGCCCCCGGAACCGCCCACCTGCCCCCCGCCCGCTGCCCGCGCTCCCTGCTGCGGCTGCTGCTCCCGCCGCCCCGCTCCCACCACCCCACACCGGCGGCGGCCGGCGGCCACGGCCAGGGCCTGGTCCAGTTCGTCCTGGCCGCCCACGAGGGCCAGCGCAACACCCGCCTGTTCTGGGCGGCCTGCCGGGCCTACGAGGACGGCATCGGCCCGGCGCTCGTGGCGCCCCTGGTGGAGGCGGCCCTGAACACCGGCCTGTCCGAGCGTGAGGCCCGCGCGACGATCGCGTCGGCGGCCCGGATGACGGGACACCGGCCGTGACCCGAGCCCCGTCCCTGAGCACCGAAAGACCCCCATGCACCCGTACGGCACACCACCGGCCATGGCGCTCGCCCGCCTCGTCCTGGCCTCGGGCCGCTCGGTGGACCTCGCCGAGCTGCGCTTGTCGTCGACCTACGGCGACCTCCCGGCGGGCTACCCCTGCAAGCCGGTGAACGACCTGCGCATCGCCCGCCTGGTGCGCGCCGCCGAGCGCGCCCATCCCGGCACGCCGGTCCACCTGGTGCCGCCCGCGCGCGAGTACCCCGACCAGTACGCGGGCGGCCTCGGGCCCGTGGAGGTGCTGCCGGACGTGGCCTGCCTGGGCACGTTCCGGTCCACGGCCCTGGACCCCGGCCGCGACCCGGTCACCTACCACTCCCGCCTGGTCGTGGTCTGGTTCCAGGCCACGACCCGCCTGCCGTCCGGCTGCGACGCGGACCCGGCACTGCGGGACCTCGACTGGACGGCCCTGGCCCGGGACGCCCGGACCGTTGCGTAGGGTCGTCCGATGAGCGACTCCCGTACGGAACTGCTGCGCGCGCAGTTCGAGTTGACCTGGTCGTTGTTCGAGTACCACCTGGAACGGCTGGTGCCGCAGGACTTCCTCTGGGAGCCCGTGCCGCACTGCTGGACGCTGCGCCGGGCCGCCGACGGCACCTGGGTCCCGGACTGGGCGGACACCGAACCCGACCCCGTCCCGGTGCCCACCATCGCCTGGGTGAGCTGGCACATCGGCTGGTGGTGGAGCGTCGCCCTGGACCACGCGCAGGGCCGTCCGCCCCGCGACCGGACGGACATCGCCTGGCCCGGCGCGGGCGGCGCGACCGTCACCTGGTTGCGGGACCTGCGCACGGAGTGGCTGTCGGTCCTGGACGGCCTGGACGGGACGGACCTGGACGCCACGGCCCCGTTCCCGTGGCCCGAGGACCCCCGCTACACCGTGGCGCACATGGTGGCGTGGGTGAACACGGAACTGACCAAGAACGTGAGCGAGATCGGCCAGCTGCGGCTGCTGCGGGCGGCGTCGGCAGTAGGTCAAAATCACTAACCGCACGCATGTGACCTGCGAGAAGACGGTTCGTTGAAGCGGGCATGCGAACTCGCCCGCTCTCCCGTGCCGCCGTGCTGCTGATCGCCCTCGTCGTCCTCCAGGGCGGCTCCCCCGCCCTGGCCGGTGAGGGCGGGGGCGGGGGCAGCCGGTCGGGGTCGATCGACCCGCTCACCCCGTTCGCGCAGGGCGCCTCCGCCCTCGCGGGCATGGCCCAGCCGTTCTACACCGCCTTCAGCCGGGCCGTCTCGCCGCCGAGGTCCTGATCCGGCGGCGCCGCCGCGCGGCCCGTGACATCGTGAGGGCATGAGCATCGACGTGCGCCCCGCGACGGACTTCGAGGACGTCCGCGCCGTGCTCGGCCCGAAGTCGCCGACCGCGAACGTCTGCTGGTGCCTGAGCTACCGGATCCCCTCCAAGCTCAACAACGAACTGCGCGGCCCGGCCCGCGGCGCCTACGTCGCCGAGCTGTGCCGCGCGGACCCGCCCCCGGGCGTGCTCGCCTACGACGGCGACGAGCCGGTCGGCTGGGCCGCCGTCGCCCCGCGCGCCGGCACCTCCTTCGCCCGCAACCGCAAGATCCCGCACGTGGACGACCTGCCCGTGTGGTCCCTGTGGTGCGTCCGGGTCCGCCCCGGCCACCGCAGGCAGGGCATCTCGCACGCCCTGATCGCCGGAGCCGTCGACTTCGCCCGGGCACACGGGGCACCGGTGATCGAGGCGTACCCGCTCGACAACGGCGACGCCAAGGTCGACCTGACGATGGCCTACGCCGGACTGCGGAAGAACTTCGAACGCGCCGGCTTCACGTGGGCGGCGGACACCACCTCGGTCCTGGCCGGTCATCCCCGGGTTCTGATGCGGCGGGACCTGCGCTGAGAAAAGGCCCGACCGCTGGCGACGGGGGATGCACCAGCGGTCGAGCCATGGCCAAGGGTAACAAGCGCTTGCCCAGTCCGAGCCGACTGGCCGTCAGGAAGTCGGGGTTGTGACTGGTATCACTCAACTTCCTTGACCGTCGCGGCCGTTGGGCACACCGGCCGTCTCAGTCGGCGCACGGCGGGTCGTAGGAGAGGCGGGACAGGTAGGCGCGCCAGGTGTCCGGCGTCAGCACGCCCCGGGTCATCGAGCAAATGCGGTCCACCGCCCGGGCGACGTCCAGATCCCAGATCCGGACGGTGTCGGCGCCGCTGGACACCCCGAGCATGTGGCTGTTCGGGCTGAACGCCAGGAAGTTGCCGGTCTCGGCGCCCGGGCTCATCGACTGGCCGATCGCGGTGGCCCCGGAGGGGTCGGCGACGTCCCACAGCCGGACGGTGCTGTCGTTGCCGCCGCTGGCCAGGGTGCGGCCGTCCCGGCTGAACGTGAGGGACACGACCGCCTCCGTGTGGCCGGTCAGGCGCCTCTCCTCGGCGGCGCCGGCGGGGTCCGCGACGTCCCAGAGCCGGACGGAGCTGTCGTCGCCGGCGCTGGCCAGCGTGCGGCCGTCGCGGCTGTAGGCGAGAGCGTTGACGGCGCCGCGGTGCCCCCGCAGCGGCGTGCCGATCAGCGTGATCCGGGCGGGATCGCCCGCGTTCCACAACCGGATGGTGCCGTCCGCGCTGCCGCTGGCGAGCGTGCGGCCGTCCGGGCTGAAGACGAGGAAGTTCACATAGCCCTTGTGGCCGGTCAGGGGCGCGCCCAGCGGCCGGGGACGGGACGGGTCCGCGATGTCCCACAGCCGGATGGTCCGGTCGTCGTGGGCGGTGGCCAGCACGCGCCCGTCCGGGCTGAAGGCGAGCGGGTCGGCGTACCGGATGCGCAGGGGGATGGAGGAGCGGTACGCGACGGGGTGCTGCGGATCGCTGAGGTTCCACAGCCGCACGGTCCGGTCGCCCATCACCGCCGCGACCGTACGGCCGTCCGGGGAGAACTCCAGGGTGCGCACGCCGTCCTTCCCGGGCCGGAACGGCTCCCCGATCCGCACCGGCCTGCCGGGCCTGCGCACGTCCCACAGCCGCACCCGGCCGTCCCGCCCGGCCGTCGCCAGCACCCGCCCGTCGGGGCGGAACGAACCCGTCCGGCCGGTCATGTCCGACCGCGGCACGGCCCACAGGCGGACCTTGTTGTCGCCCGTGCCGGTGGCGAGGGTGCGCCCGTCGGGGCTGAAGCCGAGCGCGTACATCTCACCGCTGCTGCCCGCCAGGGGCCCGCCGACCTGCGACGGGTACGCCGGATCGCCGACCTTCCACAGGCTGGCGGTGCTGTCCGCGCTCGCGGCGGCGAGCATGCCGCCGTCGGGGCTGAACGCCACGGACCAGATCGGGCCGGTATGGCCGGTGAGCGGCGCTCCGATCTGTTCCGGGCGCTGCGAATCGGCCATGTTCCACAGGCGGACGGCGTTGTCCTCGCCGCCGCTGGCGAGCGTCCTGCCGTCGGGGCTGAAGGCCACGGAGTGCACGAGGGCGCCGTGGCCGGTCAGCGGCCTGCCGAGCGGCCTCGGACGGTCCGGGTCCGTCACGTCCCACAACCGGATCGTGCCGTCGTCGCCGCCCGCCGCCAGCGTGCGGCCGTCCGGAGTGAACGCCACCGAGCGCGCGGCGGCCGTGTGCCCGGTCAGGGGTTCACCGCGCGCTCGCGGCCGGCGCGGGTCGGCCACGTCCCACAGCCGGACGGTGTGGTCGTCGCTCGCGGAGGCCAGCGTCCGGCCGTCCGGGCTGAAGGCGATCAGGTAGATCGTGCCGTCGTGGCCGGTCACCGGCGCGCCGAGCCGCTGCGGACGACCCGGGTCCGTCACGTCCCACAACCGGATCGTGCCGTCGTCCGCGGCGCTGGCCAGCGTCCGGCCGTCCGGGCTGAAGACCGCGCTGCTCACCCAGCTCGTGTGGCCGGTCAGCGGCGCGCCCAGGGGCCTCGGCCGCCGGGGGTCGGTCACGTCCCACAGCCGGACGGTCCGGTCGTAGCTGGCGGTGGCCAGGGTCTTGCCGTCCGGGCTGAACGTCGTGAGGTAGACGGCACCGGTGTGGCCGATGAGGGGGGTGGCCAGCGGCGCGTTCACGATGGACATCACGCGGCTGTTCGCGCCCTCGTCGTCCGGCCGGAGCCGGTGGGCGACCAGGTCGAGCTGCGCGGACAGCGAGGGATCGGTGTCCCGGACGCGGTCGGCCTGGGCCAGCACCTGCTCGAACACGGCGTCGTCGCGCTGCTGGAAGGCGATGAACGCCGACCCGACGGCCAGCACCGCGAGCACGACCAGTGCCGCCACCGCACCCCGGGTGATCCACAGGAAGCGCCGGCGCAGCCGGACCGAGGCGGCCAGGAACTCCACCGCGCTGCGGGTCAGGAACGTGTCCCCGGCCGACTGGGCCCAGGTGTGGGCCTGCTCCAGCCGGGAGCCCCGGTAGAGCAGGGAGGTGTCGCGGCCCGACTCCTCCCAGGCCCGGCCGTCCTCCTCCAGGCGCTGGCGCAGCAAATTGCCCTGCCGGTCCTCGTCGATCCAGTCGCGCAGGCGCGGCCAGGCGTGCAGCAGCGCCTCGTGGGTGATCTCCACGGTCTCCGCGTCGAGCGTCACCAGCCGGGCGCGGACCAGCGCTTCCAGGGACTCCTCGGTCTTGCCGGGGTCGTTCGACTCGTCCGCGAGCTGCCGCCGGGTGCCGCGCCGCCGGGTGGCCTGGGTGTCCTCGCCCAGCCTGACCAGCCGGAGCAGCAGCAGGCGCGCCGCCGTGCGGGCCGCCGGGTCGAGCCGCGACCAGGCCCGCTCGGCGGTCGCCGCGACCGCGCCCTGGATGCCGCCGGCCGCGCGGTAGCCGGCCAGGGTCAGCCGGCCCGCCTTCCTGCGCTGCCAGGTGGCGAGCAGGGCGTGCGACAGCAGCGGCAGCACACCGGCGTCGTGCGCCCCGCGCGGCCCGTCGGCGCTGACCTCCCGGACGATGAGCTCCGCCAGGCCCGGCTCCAGCTCAAGGCCGACGGCCTTGGCCGGGCCGGTCACCGCCTCGCGCAGTTCGGCGGCGGTGAGCGGGCCGAGCACCATGTGGCGGTGCTGGAGCGCGTCGGCCAGTTCCGGATAGCGCAGGCAGCGCTCGTAGAAGTCGGCCCGTATGCCGAGGACGACCACCGCGGGGGCCGGTCTCCCGGGACCCGCCGGTGTGCAGGCGGCGTGCATGACCTCGATGAAGGCGCGCCGCTCGGCCTCGTCCGCGCAGAGGGTGAACGTCTCCTCGAACTGGTCGACGATGACGACCGCACGGCCACCGGAGGGGGCCTCGCGCCGGGCCCAGGCCGTCACGGCGTCGCGGACGGCGTCCCGGAATGGCGGAGTGCCGGCTTCCTCCCCCTCCGCCGCGGCCCGCTCCGACAGCGCCGAGAGGACGGGCTCCAGGTCCGGTATCCGCCGGGTCAGCTCCGCGAGCGGATCACCACCCGGTACGAGCTGCACGACCTGCTCGGTCCGTGCGGGGTCGCCGGGGCGGTCGCCGCCGGGGGAGAGGCGGTCCGGGTCGCCGTCGCCCGGGTCGTCGAGCTGGGCGGCCTGGGCGGACCGGGCGGCCTGGGCGGACCGGGCGGCCTGGGCGGCCTGGGCGGCCTTGTCGGACCGGGCGGCCTGGGCCTGGTCGCGGCCCTTGCCGACGTGGGGGTGGTCGCCGCCGGGGGAGAGGCGGTCCGGGTCGCCGTCGCCCGGGTCGTCGAGCTGGGCGGCCCGGGCGTCCTGGGCCTGGTCGAGGCCCTTGCCGACGTGGGGGTGGTCGCCGCCCGGACCGTGGTCGCCGCCCGGGCCGTGGCCGGCGCCCGGGCCGTGGCCGGCGCCCGGGCCGTGGCCGGCGCCCGGGCCGTGGCCGGCGCCCGGGCCGTGGTGGTGGCCGGCGCCCGGGCCGGCGCCCGGGCCGTGGTGGTGGCCGGCGCCCGGGCCGTGGCCCTCGTCGGCGTCACCCCGGCCGGCCCGGATCCTTCCGCCCCTCACGCCCTTCCCGCCCCTGCCGTCGTCGCCGCTCAGGGCGCCGTCCCGCAGGGCGGGCACCAGGCCGGCGTTCAGCAGCGAGGACTTCCCCGCCCCCGACGCGCCCACCAGCATGACCAGACCGCCCGTGCCGGCCACCGCCCGCAGCTGCGCGACGAGTGCCCGGGTGCTCCGCTCCCGGCCGAAGAACCACCGGGCGTCCTCCCGGCGGTAGGAGGCCAGCCCGCGGTACGGGCAGACCCCGCCCGGCGCGGGCGGTGTCCCGGCGGCGGGCCCTTCCTCCGCCGCCGGCGCCGCGGGCCGCTCGCCGACCGGGTCGGCCACCGCGCGCTCCCACAGCCGCTGCCACTGCGCGAGGTCGTACAACCCGGGGGAGACCGGCGTCGGCCGCGCCCGGCGTGCCTCGGGGATCAGCACGTGCAGCACCGCCGCGAGGGCGGTGAACTGCGCGGGTACGTTCCGGGCCCGGCGCCAGTCGCTGATCCGCTGGGCGGAGACCCGCACGGGCCGCCCCCGTTCGTCGATCCGCTGCAGCCGCCCGACCGACTCGGACACGCGTTTGAGTGGAGGGTTGCCCGCTTCCTTGTACAGCAGTGCGAGGCGTTCCGCGAAGGCGGTGCGTGCCCCCGGGTCGGAACTCAAGGTCTCCCCTCCTCCCTGGTCACGCCGGGACGTCCGACGTCCGGTCCGGAAAACTCACTCTATACAGTTGACCTGCGGTAATACCCTCCACTTGACCCCGGAACCTCCCCGTCCAGGGCCGGAAATGGCAGGATCCGGACGCAGCAACGCACCCATCCGGTCAGCTTCCATCCGAGTCGGACGACGGTGACTCCACCGTTCGGCACCGGTCCCCACGAGGGGAGGGACCGGTGTCGGACGATGTGGTGATCCTCCCCTGCGGACGGCGCCCACCAACCCGCCGACCGCGCTCCCCGATTCCGCCGGCCGGTCCTCCCGCACCCGGACACCCCTGGATAACTGACGGACCGTCAGTTATCGTCGGTCTGCCGCACCGCCTTCGCAGCGACGTACAGGGGTGAGCGCAGTGGAGTCACGTCCCGAGAGCCCACGACCGCAGGGTGCTCCCCGCTGGGTGGCGATGTTCCACCGGCCGGCCACGGACTCCTGGCGGACGGCCGCCGAGTCGCCCCACCGCGCTCCCGTCCTGCACGCCGTCGGCGAGATGACCCGGACCCTGCGCGCACGGGGCGAGGAGGTGACCGTCGCCGTGTGGGGGCCCGAGGACGGCGCGTGGCACCGCTTCGACGCCCCGGTGCGACAGGCGGCCTCCTCTCGCGCGAGCTCGGCGACGGCCCCGGGCGAACCCACCGGTTCGACGGCGGCCCCGCCCGAACCCACCGGGCTCGCGCAGCGGATGACCGGCCGCCGCCATCAGATCCTCGTCGCCGGGCTGAACCAGGCGGGCCTGTACGACCTCACGCCCGAGGACGACACGACCGTCCGGGCGCTCGTCGACGGCCTGGACGAGGCCGCCGTTCGCCGGGTCGCCGACTGGCTCGCGAGGGCCGCGGGCACGCGCTAGCTGTATTGATTACGAGCGTTGTTAACGCTGGCCGGGCCGGTCCGCACGGCATCCGGCCGGTCCACACGGGATCCGGCCGTCCGCACGGAATCCGGCCAGTCCGATCGGAATCCGGCCGACCCGCTCGGCGCCCGGCCGGTCCACGGGATCCGGCCGGTTCGACCGGAGCTCCGCCGGGCAGTGACTGCCTGATGCCCACGGCTCGTGACGCCGTCCGGAGGGGGACACAGGCTCATGAAGGTCGTCATGCAGGTCTCCGTCGACCGCGATCTCTGCTACGGATCCGCCGAGTGCGCCCACCGGGCCCCGGCGGTCTTCGACTTCGTCGACGGATACGGCGTCGTCCGGCCGGGCCGGGACAGGACGGAGGAGGGTGACCCGGACGTCCTGGAGGCGGCGGAGAAGTGCCCGAGCCAGGCGATCGCCATCACGGCGACACCGGCGCCGCCCCCGCCTCCGTCACCGTCACCGTCGCCTTCTCCGTCACTAGCGCCGTCGCCGTCGCCGTCGCCGGACCAGTCGTAGCCCCTGCGGATGCCGCTCCCCGACCTGCTCGCGGTCTTCGCGCACCCCGACGACGAGTCCCTGGTCGCGGGCGGTGTGCTCGCCCGGCACGCGGCGGCGGGCGCGCGCACCGCGGTCGTCACCGCGACCTGGGCGCCGGACAGCCCGCGCGCCGCGGAACTGGCCGAGGCCCTCCGCGTCCTCGGCTCCGGCCCGCCCCGGATGCCCGGGTACGCCGACTCGCGCGTGCCGCACTCGGCCCCGGGCCGCCCTCGCCTCCTCGACGCACCGCTCGACGAGACGGTGCGGGACGTGGTCGCGCACATCCGCGCGTTCCGCCCGCGCGTCGTGCTCACCCATGACGCGTACGGCGGGCTGACCGGCCACGAGGACCATGTGCACACCCACCGGGTGACCCTGCTCGCGGTCCACGCCGCCGGTCTCGAACGCCTCTGGCCGGACGCCGGTGATCCCTGGCGACCGGGCGCGCTGTACCTGGCCACGCACCCCCACTCGGCCGTGCGCGCCTGGGCCGGGCTCCTGGTCCCCACGGGCAAGCCGATGTACACGGTCCCGGACTCGCACGTCACGACCGCGCTCGACGTCAGACCCTGGCTGGACCGCAAGGTCGCCGCGATCCTGGCCCACCGCACGGAGGTCGCACGGGGAGCCGCCCCGGGCCTGATCGCCGCGCTGCCGGTCCCGGAACGGGCGCTGCTGCTCGGCACGGAGTGGTACACGCGCCTCGACCCGGGCCCCGTGCCCGCGGCGGGCCCGGACGCGGACACGGCCCTGTCGTCATAGAGGGGCGCCGAAGCTCCACCGCAGACGGGACAGCGCTCGGGCCCTGGTCTCCACCACGGCCATCCGGGCCTCCCGCTCACCCCGCTCCATGTGGGCGGGCTTCCCGGTGACCTGCCCCTCCCACTTCCGGTACAGCAGCCCGACCTCCCGCGAGAACCACCCCCGGCTCACCGCGTTCAGCGCGAGCAGCAGTCCCGTGTCCTCCGAGGCGGGCAGCGCCATCCAGCCGCCGAGCGCGAGCAGCAGCTCGCGCCGCACGAACAGCGAGGCCGGGTGGACCTGGGCGAGGAAGCCGTTGGCCTTCCAGTGCTCCAGCACCGCTCCGCGCTCGATCACCCCCTCCTCGGGATCGCCCGGGAACCCGGCCGTCGACCCGTCGGGCAGCAGGTCCAGCACCCGGGACGTCACCCAGGCGAGGCCGCGGTCCCCCTCCAGCACGGCCAGGTCCCGCGCGAGCACCCCGGGCGTGAGCCGGTCGTCGGCGTCCAGCACCTTCACGTAAGCGCCCTCGGCGTGCGCCAGCGCCATGGTCCGGGCCACCCCGGGCCCACCGCCGCGTCCCTGCCGGAACGTCACCCGCGGGTCGTCGGGCACGTAGGGCCGTACGCCGTCCCCCTGCCCGTCCTCCTGGATCACCCAGTGCCACTCCCACCCACCGGGCAGCCGCTGCGCGCACAACGACGCGTAGGCCTCCGGCAGGAAGCGGGCATGGGGTCCGTGCACAGCGGTGACGACGACGATGCGCCGGCTCACCGCGGCACGCGCTTCTCCCGACGTCACGGCCAGCATGCTACGCCGCCGCACCCGCGGCCCCCGGCACGCGTACGACGACCTGCCCAGGCCTGAACAACGGCGCCCCGGCGGACGTCAAGACGGGTATGGAAGCCATCCCCCGCACCCAGCCTGCGCGCACGCCTTCACCCTCCGCATCGGAGCGATTACCGGACCGCGCCGCGTCCACGCCTCCATCGAGGCTGGGCTGGCTGGACGCGTTGCGCGGTATCGCGGCACTGGTCGTGGTGTTCGACCATTCGTCCTACGCCTTCATGGCGGAGCTCCGGCACGAGGTGGCACCGGAGTTCAACACCAGCCGGTACGGCATCATGGTGTTTTTCCTCGTCAGCGGCTACATCATTCCCGCCTCGCTCGAACGGCGGGGCTGCGTCCGGACCTTCTGGATCGGACGCGTCTTCCGCATCTACCCCCTGTGCGGGGCCGTGATCGCCGCGCTCCTGGCCGCCGGCCTGCTGGGCTTCGCCCGGATCCCCGACTTCGAAGGCCAGAGCGTCGTCTCGGTGGCCGTCGCCCACGCCACCCTCCTCCCGGAGCTGCTCGGCACCCCCAGCCTCCTGCTCGTCCTGTGGACGCTCGCGTACGAGATGGCCTTCTACCTGCTGGTGGTCGCCCTCTTCACGGTCCGTCTCCACCAGCGGTCCGCGGCGATCGCCGTCACCCTGGCGGTGCTCGCCGCCGTGAGCGTGACCGTGGCCGGTGCGCTGCCCGCGTCCGCCCTCTCCGGCGCGGTCGGCACCGACCTGCTGGTGGCCGTCTCCGCGATCGTCGTGCTGGGCGCCGTCTGGGCCACGACCTCGCCCTCCGCGGTGCTGCGGACCGTCGGTGCCGTGCTCGGCGGCGTACTGGCGCTGGCACTGGTCGCCTGCAACGGCACCGTGCCCATGTGGGAAGGGCTGGTCATCCTCGCGGTGATGTTCCTGGGCACGGCCGTCCACCGTGCCGAGAGCGGCCGGACGTCGTGGGGCCGTGCCGCCGGCACCGCCGTGACGGTGGTGACCTGCGCCGTGGCCGCCGCCCACCGGTACGGGGACGGCTCCCACTTCACCCGGCGTGCGTGGATCGCCTCGTTCCTGCTGGCCGTCCTCACCTTCGGCGCCGGCCTGGCATTACGCCACCTCCGGACACCACGCGTGCTGACCTGGCTCGGGACGATCAGCTACTCGCTCTACCTGGTGCATCCGGTACTGCTGGCGGTGACGGACGCCACGATCGGCCGCCGGCGACAGGACCGACTCGACCTGGAGCTGGCGTTCTACGCCGTGCTGCTTCCCCTCAGCGCGCTGACCCACCGTTACCTCGAAGCGCCGGCCCAGGCCTTCGGCCGCGCCATGGCGCACCGACGCCGCACACAACCGCCGCGCGCACGGCGAACGGCCCCCGACCGGAGAGTCGGGGGCCGTTCTCACTGCTCATCGCGCGGAGGCGGTGGGATTTGAACCCACGGTGACATCGCTGCCACGACGGTTTTCAAGACCGTTCCCTTCGGCCGCTCGGGCACACCTCCCCGCGCCTGCCGTGATCGGCGGCGCGGGGACAAGGGTAACGGGTCGGTGCGGGCGGGTGGGGGTCAGTTGTCGCCGACGCGGGAGCCCAGGGTGACCTCGGTCGTACGCTGCTTGCCGTCGCGCTCGTAGGTGATCGTGACCTTGTCGCCCGGCTTGTGGGTCCAGATCTCGCCGATCAGGGTCGGGCCGGAGTCGATCACCCGGCCGTCGAGCTTGGTGATGACGTCGCCGGGCTTGAGGCCCGCCTTGGCCGCCGGGCCGCCCGGCTCGACCGGTGTGCCGGTGCCGCCCGCGCCCTCCTCGGAGATCTGCGCGCCGCCGGAGCTGTCGTCCAGCGAGACGGACGCGCCGATCTTCGCGTACACCGGCTTGCCGGTCCGGATCAGTTCCTGGGCGACGTACTTGGCCTGGTTGATCGGGATCGCGAAGCCCAGGCCGATCGAGCCGGACTGGCCGGTGCCGAAGCCGCCGTTGCCGGTGGACTGGATCGCGGAGTTGATGCCGATGACGTTGCCCTGCGCGTCCAGCAGCGGCCCGCCGGAGTTGCCCGGGTTGATCGACGCGTCGGTCTGCAGGGCGCTCATGTACGACGCCTGGCTGCCGCTGCCGTCGCTGGAGGCCACCGGGCGGTTCTTGGCGCTGATGACGCCCGTCGTCACCGTGTCGGACAGGCCGAAGGGGGCGCCGATCGCGATGGTCGCGTCGCCGACGGCCACCTTGTCGGAGTCACCGAGGGTGAGCGGCTTGAGGTCGCCGGGGGCGTCCTTGAGCTTGATGACCGCCACGTCGTAGCCCTGCGCGTTCCCGACCACCTCGGCGTCGTACTTCTTGCCGCTCGGGAACGTCGCCGTGACCTTGCCGCCGTCCACGGCGTCCGCCACCACGTGGTTGTTGGTGACGATGTGGCCCTGCTTGTCGAAGACGAAGCCCGTGCCCGTGCCGCCCTCGCCGCCGGTGCCCTCGGCCTCGATCGTGACCGTGCTCGGCAGCGCCCTGGCGGCCACGCCCGCGACCGTGCCCGGGTCGCGCTTGACGTCACCGCCGCTGGTGGAGGACGAGACCGTCGTCGAGCCGGTGCTGTCGTCGTTGTTCTTCGCCAGCGTGTAACCGAGGCCGCCGCCCAGACCGCCCGCGACCAGCGCGGCGATCAGGACGCCGGCGACCAGCCCACCGCGCCCGCGGCCGGACTTCGGCGCCGGCTGCTGGTAGGAGGCGCCCCAGCCGCCCGGGCCCGAGCCGCCGCCGCCGTGCGGACCGGCCGGCGGCGGGGGCGGGGGCCAGGAGGGGTCCGGGGCGGAGGAGGAGACGCCGGCCCGGCCCGCGTCACCTGGCGCGCCCTGCCCGTGCGGGGGGCGGTTGGCGTCCTGTCCGTACGACCCCTGGGGCGCCGGAGCAGCGGGAGCGTCCACCGGCACGGGAGGTGCGGACGGGGCGGGGGGTACCGCGGTGCCCTCGTTCTCGGTGCTCACAGCTTCTCTCCTCGATCCACGGCTGTTGTCCTGGGTCGCACTCGGTCTCGCTCGGTCGCGCCGGTCGACGGTCCGGCGCGATGCAGCTGTGCTTGTCCCTTTGTATGCCGTCAGCTTTTCCCACCGGCCGTCAGAGCACCATAAGCGGTGGCTGTGGGTCCGGAGCCATTCTTTATATAGGGCATCACTGACGAAAGGGACGCAATCCCAGTGCTTCCGTCCGGACCTGCCCATCCGTCGAGTCCGTCCGACCGGACGCGTACCCGCGTGCGGTGGCACCATGACGCGGTGACCCACGCACGCCAGCATCCGATTCAAGTCGTCGCCCACCGCGGGGCCTCCGAGGACGCCCCGGAACACACCCTGGCCGCGTACACCAAGGCGATCGAGGACGGCGCGGACGCGCTCGAATGCGATGTGCGCCTGACCGCCGACGGCCACCTGGTGTGCGTGCACGACCGCCGCGTCAACCGTACGTCCAACGGCCGCGGCGCGGTCTCGGCCCTGGAGCTGGCCGACCTCGCCGCCCTGGACTTCGGCTCCTGGAAGACGCGCGACGCCTGGAAGGGACGCGACGAGGAACCCGACTGGGAGCACCGCCCGGAGGACCGCGAGGCGACCTCCGTACTCACCCTGGAGCGGCTGCTGGAACTCGTCGCCGACGCCGGGCGCCGGGTGGAACTGGCCATCGAGACCAAGCACCCCACCCGCTGGGCCGGACAGGTCGAGGAGCGGCTGCTGGTGCTGCTGAAGCGGTTCGGCCTCGACGCCCCGGCCCGCGCCGAGGAGTCGAAGATCCGGGTCATGAGCTTCTCGGCCCGCTCACTGCACCGCGTGCGGGCCGCCTCCCCGACCCTGCCGACGGTCCACCTGACGCAGTTCGTCACACCCCGGCTGCGGGACGGGCGGCTGCCCGCGGGCGTGCGGATCGCGGGCCCCTCGGTCCGCATCGTGCGCAACCACCCCGCCCACATCGAGCGGCTGAAGCAGGCCGGCCACCAGGTGCACGTCTGGACCGTGAACGAGCCCGAGGACGTCGACCTGTGCGTCGGCCTGGGGGTCGACGCCATCATCACCAACCGCCCGCGCGCGGTGCTCGACCAGCTGGGCCGCTGAGCCCGGCACCCGGCAGCGGGACCCCACAAGTCCCACCAGCCCCACGCACACCTCTTGACCCCACCCCTTGACGGACGGGATGCTCCCTTCCCGGCCACACCGATGATTTCCAGCCACGCGATTACGAGGAGTGCTCCGGCGCGTTCGGACCGTATTCGATCGCGGTGAGTGCGTCACCGGACGTGGAGTGGCCGGTTTCCGGTACAGGCCAATGGGGCATCCACACCGTGGCGTGGGGCGAAGGAGGTCTCGGGGGTGGCGTTGGTGGTGGCACAGGAGGTGCCCACGTCGTCGAGCATGGCCGTACCCCATGGCCCTGCAGGCGTGGGGGAGGCGAGACACCGCATGCGGGCGCAGCTGCGCAGCGGTGGGGTAGCGGAAGCGGTCATCGACGACGCCGTTCTCATCCTTTCCGAACTTCTGAGCAACGCGTGCAAGCACGGCAGGCCCCTGGGCGACGCCCTCTCCGGTGACGGCGATGTCCGTGCCGCGTGGCGCGTGGACCCCTCCGGCCGGCTCATCGTCGAGGTCACGGACGGCGGCGGCCCGACCCGCCCCGCCCCCGCGACCCCCTCGGTCACGGCACACGGCGGCCGCGGGCTGAACATCATCACCGCGCTCGCCGACGACTGGGGCGTCCGGGACGACGTCCGCGGCGAGGTCACGGTCTGGGTCGTCGTCCACGACGACGTCCACGACCCGGACGCGGGCCACCGCCGCGACGACTTCGCGACCCGCGTCACCGCCCCGCCCGTGTCCCGGACGGCATGCCTGGACTTCGCGGACGCCTTCGAGGACATCGACTGAGCACGGCACACCGAGCAGGACCGGCGTGACCGTCCACGGGACCGCCGTGACCGTCCACGGGGCCGGCGTGACCGTCCACGGGACCGCCGTGACCGTCCACGGGACCGCCGTGACCGTCCACGGGACTGACTGACCGCCCCCGGGACCGCCGTGACCACCCCCGGTACGCCGCCGCGGGGACGTGATCGTCGAGGACCGGGCGGATCGTCGGCGGCACCTCGCCGCAGGACCCGGTGTTGTCCACAGGGCCCCGTCCCCCGGGGCACGAACGGCTAGGCTCGCGACCGTACGAGACGAGCCGTAACCGGGAGACCCATCGATGGCCAAGAAGCGACCCCAGACGAAGGCCAAGCGCCCGCAGACCACGGGCGGAGCCGGCGCCGTCGGCACCGAGGGAGACGTTCCGGTCGTCGGCGCACGCGAGCCCTGCCCCTGCGGCAGCGGCCGCCGCTACAAGGCCTGTCACGGCCGGGCCGCCGCCCACGCCGTGACCGAGCTGGTCCGCCGCCCCTTCGAGGGCCTGCCCGGCGAGTGCGACTGGGTGGCCCTGCGTGAGCTGGTCCCGGCGGCCACGGCCCGACTGCCCCTGAAGGACGGCCTCCCCGAGGGCGTCCCCGCCGTCACGCTGGCCACGGTCCTGCCGATGGCCTGGCCCGCTCTGCGCCGCGACGACGGCTCGGTCCTGCTCGGCCTGCAGAACGACACCTCGTCGGGCGACATCAGCCGCGACCTCGCCGACACCCTGCTGCGCGCCCTGGAGGCGAAGCCGGGCACACCGGTGCAGGGCCGCCGCGCCCCGGCCGACGGCCCGCGTCTGCAGGACCTGCTCGACCCGGAGGGCGGCTTCGAGCCAGAAGTGCACAGCGGCTTCGAGTTCTGGGTCCCGGACCCGGAGAACGCCACGCCCGAGGTGACCGCCTCCCTGGAGCGGGCCAACGCCGCGGCCATCCCGACCGTCAAGCTCCAGGGCGTGGACGCCGCCTACTGGTGCGAGACGCCGGAGAAGAACCACCTGCGCTGGGTCATGCCGCACCCCGAGGAGCAGCTTCTGGACGCTCTCGCGCGGCTGCACGCCGCGGGGCGTTCCAGCCTCGGCGAGGGCACCCGGCTGGTCGGCTCCTTCCGGGCCCACGGGCTGACGGTGCCGGTCTGGGACCTGCCGAGCGGCGTCTCGGCCGAGGACGTGGAGAAGCCGGCGGCCGAGTTCGCCGAGCGCCTCGCGACCGCGCTGGCGACGGACGCGCCGCTCACGGCGGACGAGCGGCGGGCACGGGGCGGACTCACCAACCGGCAGGTCACGCTGAGCTGAGGTGCGGCGGCGTCAGGGGCCGGCCGGGGCACCCGGCCGGCCGCTCCCCCGTGCCCGGGGGGCTGGGCAACTCCCGTCGGGGACAGGCCAGTCGGTGACTGGAAAGGGCGAGATCGAATTTGCGAACCGCCGATCTCTTGTTACCGTTCCTGTAGCCCGGTTGCTGGTGCATCCCCCGTCGCCAGCAACCGGGTCTTTTCGTGGGCCCGGCCCTTCACCGTACGCGGTGGCGCGTCAACTGCCCGTCTGCGTGGGCTGGTTGCTCCCAGCCCGCAGCAGCAGCGGCCCGTGTCCGGCCCGCCGGGCGAACTCCGCGACCGCCGTGTGCGCCGCCGGTTCGCCTCCCGCGGGCTCCCGGGGCGTCTCGCAGCTACCCGGTTCGTCCCCGGCGCCGACGGCACAGGTGATCCGCACGGTCCGGTCCCCGGGTCCCATCAGGGTGAGTGCGGCGTGGAGCGCGTCGCCGGTGGCGTTGCGGTAGTAGGTCCGCGCCCAGGTCCGCGTGCCCTGCGCCATCACGCAGGTCTGCGCCTCGACTCCGTCCGGTGAGGAGAGTTCGGGACCGCAGCGCACGGCGATCGGCAGGCCCCGGTCCGGCGTGGACGGGCGCGGAGCGGCGGACGACGTCCCGGGCGAGGTGCCGTGGGGCGGCGAGGAGCGCTGCCCGACGCGTTCCGCGCCGGAGGCGGACGTACCGCTCGCCGCATCCGCGGCGCGCTCGGACCGCACGGCCCCCGCCGCCACCACCGCCAGCGGCAGGGCGACCGCGCACGCCAGCCCGGCACCCGCGAGGACGAACCATCGGGTCTTACGGGGGTCCCGGCGGCGGCCCCGGGAATGACACGGCATGGCCCCGGAACTTAACGCGCCGGGGCGTGTGCGGCGCCCGGCGCGCCCGGCGGCCCTAGAACTCGGGCGCGCTCACACCCGTACGAGTGAGGGCCTCGACCACGGCGTCGACCACGGCCTCGACATCGGGCACCCACGGGGAGGCGGAGCCGGGCAGGGGCGCCCGCTCCCAGCGGACCTCGCCCTGGCCCGTCCCGGAGGGCGGCAGGGCCAGGTAGCCGCCCTCGCCGTGGAAGCGGAGGGAGCCGGGCACGAAGTCCTTGGCGTAGAGCAGTTCGCCGAGCTGCGCCATGGAGTACGGCTTGACGAGGATCGCCCAGCGGGTGGGCGAGGCGACGACCGGGCCGAGGCGCATGCCCGTGCGGTCGAGCGCTTCGAGGGCGCGGGCGGCCGGCAGGGCCGGCAGGGAGACCGCGCAGGGGGCCTTGCCCCCGGTGGCCAGGACGATCGGCGCCGTCGGCCGGTTGCTCCACCACCAGCGGATCATGCGCCCGTCGGTGGTGGCCGCGAGGAGGCCGGGGTCGAAGGGGTGGGCGCCGGGCACCGTGCAGTCGGGGTCGGGGCAGCTGCAGCGGGAGCGCCCCCGCGGGTCCGCCGCCACGCCCGGGAGTACGGGCCACTGCCATTCCGTCGCGTAGGTCAGGGCCGCGCCGATCAGCTCAGGCCTCCCGTCACTGCGCTGGGACAGGAGCCTGCGTCGCCTTCCGAGGATCTCGCGCATGAGCGCTCGTTCCTTTCCGTTGCACGCCTGGCAACACCGTGGTCCACATCACAACATGTGTCGATCACTTCACTGTGCGTACCTGTTGGCGCATCACACCCCTGCTTGAAGCAAGGGGAACCCCTATGGGTCGAGCAGGGGCTGCCTCCGCGGCCGTCCCGCCCATACTGCGTCTATCAAAAGCACGGGCGTGGCGTAGGGGTGGCGAAGTATGGCGTTTGCCGTCGCGCGTATTTCTCTCCGCCTCCGCCACGGGAGGATGGGGCACGGTCGTCGGTGGTTAGGACGCCCGGTTCCGTCACCAGGTTCCGGGTGGTTCCCAACCACCCCTGGCCTTCACCGAGTACGTACCCATCACGACCGTTGTGACGCTCCGTCGAGCAAGCCCAGTCGACCGCAATAAGCCGTCCCCTGCGGCAGTTTTAAGCCAACTTTGCATTTACGCAAGAGGAAGGCAAGTTGTTCTCTCGAACCTCACGGACACCAGGAATCCCGGCAGGACAATGCTGGACATCTCCTCACGAGTGCGTGTACATGTGGAGACACTGCTGGCGGCGCAGAATGACATGGGGGTTTGCGATGCTTTTGAGCAGTACGCGCCGGTCGGAAGGCCGGACGCCATGAACGCCCCGCACCCAGCGAAAGTGGCTGGAATCGATCCAACGGTTCCGGCCCCCGCACACACTGTCCCGCCCGTCGCGGGTACCTCCCCGGCCGCCCCGGCAAACCCTCCCGCCCCACCCGGCGCCGTGCTCCAGGACCGTCTCGCCGGCTGGGTGTCCGACCTCACCACACTGCACGAGCTGACCGAACGCCTCGCCCGCACGACCGCACTGGAGGAGGCGCTGAACGAGATGCTGCGCGCCGGTGCCGCCCTCGTCGGCGCGCGCCGCGGCCTGGTCGTCCTGGAACCGGGCGACGGCCTCGGCCCGGACACCACCGTCGGCCTGGGCCTGGCCCGCGCCGACCTCGGCCACATCGAGACCGTGCCGCGCAGCGCCCTGTCCCACGGACGGATCCTCGACGGACTGCCGGGCGGCGAGGACGCGATCGCCGAACCCGACCTCTTCGCCGAGGAGAAGCTCGACCCCCGGCACCGCGAGGTCGCGGCTCGCCTCGGCTACGCCGCCAGCTACGCCCTCCCCCTGACCCCCGAGGCCACCGGCCGCCTCGGCGCCGCCGTCTGGCTCTACGACGAACCCGCCGAGCCCAGCGAACGCCAGGGGCACCTCGCCGGCCTGTACGCCCGGTACGCCGCCGAGCACCTCGCCCGGCTCCTCGAACTGGAGCGCACGCGCGCGTCCATGGCGACCATCGCCGACGAGCTGCTGCCCTCCCGGCTGCCGCGGGTGGCCGGTGTCCAGCTCGCCGCCCGGCACCGCACCGGCCCGCGCGGCGGCGGCGACTGGTACGACGCGCTGCCGCTGCCCGACGCCGCCCTCGGCCTCGCCGTCGGCTCCGTCACCGGGGCGGGCCCCAGCGCGGTGGCCGCGATGGGCCGGCTGCGGGCGTCCCTGCGCGCCTACGCCGTGATGGAGGGCGAGGACCCGGTCGCGGTCCTGTCCGACCTGGAGCTGCTGCTGCGGCTGACCGAGCCGGCCCGCTCGGCGACCGCCCTGTTCGGCTACTGCGAACCGGCCGCCCGCAAGATCACGCTGGCCGGCGCCGGGCACAGCCCGCCCCTGCTGATCGGGCAGCGCCGCACGGAGTTCGTGGAGACCTCCGTCTCCGCCCCGCTCGGCATGCTCGCCTGCTGGGAGGCGCCCAGCGTGGAGATCCTCGCCGAGCCCGGAGAGACGGTTCTGCTCTACACGGACGGGCTGCTGCACCGCACCGGCGAGGCCACGGACCGGGCCTTCGCCCGGCTGCACGCGGCCGCGGCCGGGGTGCCGCGGGCACTGCGGAGCGACCCGGGCGCCCTCGCCGACCACGTCCTGCGCAGCGTGCTGCCGGACGGGCTGGACGCGGCGGACGGCGCCGAGGACGTGGTGCTGCTGGCGGCCCGCTTCGAGTAACGCTCCTCGTCACCGGCCCGGGCGCCCTTCCCCTCCGCCGTACAGTGGACGGTGGTCCAGTGGCGTATCGAGGAGGATGACCGTGGCCGAGGAGCTCACACCGGCGACCCCGGACGAGAGCGAAGAGCCGATCAAGCAGCGGAAGAACGGACTGTACCCCGGCGTGTCCGACGAGCTGGCCGAGAACATGAAGAGCGGCTGGGCCGACACCGAGCTGCGCGACCTCGAGCCCATCCCCCAGGCCGCGGAGACCGCCGCCCGCCGGGCCGCGCTGTCCGCGCGCTTCCCGGGCGAGCGCCTGGTGATCCCCGCGGGCAACCTCAAGACCCGCTCGAACGACACCGAGTACCCCTTCCGCGCGTCCGTCGAGTACGCCTGGCTCACGGGCAACCAGACCGAGGACGGCGTCCTGGTCCTGGAGCCCAAGGGCGAGGGCCACGAGGCGACGATCTACCTCCTGCCGCGCTCCGACCGCGACAACGGCGAGTTCTGGCTCGACGGCCAGGGCGAGCTGTGGGTCGGGCGCCGGCACTCCCTCACCGAGGCCGAGAAGCTCTACGGCATCCCCGCCTCCGACGTGCGCGAGCTGCCCGGGAAGCTGCGCGAGGCCACCGGCCCGGTCCGGGTCGTGCGCGGCCACGACGCCGGCATCGAGGCCGCCCTGACCGACAAGGTCACCGCCGAGCGCGACGAGGAGCTGCGGGTCTTCCTCTCCGAGGCACGCCTGGTCAAGGACTCCTTCGAGATCGGCGAGCTGCAGAAGGCGGTCGACTCGACCGTGCGCGGCTTCGAGGACGTCGTGAAGGTCCTCGACAAGGCCCAGGCGACCTCCGAGCGCTACATCGAGGGCACGTTCTTCCTGCGCGCCCGCGTCGAGGGCAACGACGTCGGCTACGGCACGATCGCCGCCGCCGGCCCGCACGCGTGCACGCTGCACTGGGTGCGCAACGACGGCCCCGTCCGCCCGGGCGATCTGCTGCTGCTCGACGCGGGCGTGGAGACGCACACGTACTACACGGCCGACGTCACGCGCACCCTGCCGGTCAACGGCCGGTTCAGCGAGATCCAGCGCAAGATCTACGACGCGGTGTACGAGGCCCAGGAAGCCGGGATCGCGGCGGTGAAGCCCGGCGCGAAGTACCGGGACTTCCACGACGCGGCACAGCGGGTGCTGGCCGAGAAGCTCGTGGAGTGGGGGCTCGTCGAGGGCCCGGTCGAGCGGGTGCTGGAGCTGGGGCTGCAGCGGCGGTGGACGCTGCACGGCACGGGTCACATGCTGGGCATGGACGTGCACGACTGCGCCGCCGCGCGGACCGAGACGTACGTCGACGGTGTCCTGGAGCCGGGCATGTGCCTGACGGTGGAGCCGGGGCTGTACTTCCAGGCCGACGATCTGACGGTGCCCGAGGAGTACCGGGGGATCGGCGTGCGGATCGAGGACGACATCCTCGTGACGGAGGACGGCAACCGGAACCTCAGCGCCGCGCTGCCGCGGCGCTCCGACGAGGTCGAGGCGTGGATGGCCGCGCTCAAGGGCTGAGTCCCGTGGGTGCGCGGGCGTCCGGCAACAGGGCGCCCGCGCCCCCGGCCGCTCAAAAACCAGCAGGTCAGCGCACGTTGACGTGTGAGATCATGGCCGACCTTGCCGGGCCGACTCGGGGAACGGGCGCGATCACCATGAAGAACGTTCAGACGGCGCTGACCATGCAGGACGCCATCCTCACCCTGCAGAAGTACTGGAGCGACAACGGCTGCATGATCACGCAGCCGCTGAACACCGAGGTCGGAGCCGGTACGGCCAACCCGGCCACGGCCCTGCGGGTGCTCGGTCCGGAGCCGTGGAGCGTCGCCTACGTGGAGCCCAGCGTGCGGCCGGACGACTCCCGCTACGGCGAGAACCCCAACCGGCTGCAGACCCACACCCAGTTCCAGGTGATCCTCAAGCCCGACCCGGGCAACCCGCAGGAGCTGTACCTCGGCAGCCTCCGGGCGCTGGGCGTCGACCTGAACGCGCACGACGTGCGGTTCGTCGAGGACAACTGGGCCTCCCCCGCGCTCGGCGCCTGGGGGCTGGGCTGGGAGGTCTGGCTGGACGGCATGGAGATCACCCAGTTCACCTACTTCCAGCAGGTCGGCGGTGTCGCGCTGGACCCGGTGTCGGTGGAGATCACGTACGGCCTGGAACGCATCCTGATGAACCTCCAGGGCGTGTCCCACTTCAAGGACATCGCGTACGCGCCGGGCATCACCTACGGCGAGGTGTTCGGCCAGAACGAGTACGAGATGAGCCGGTACTACCTCGACGACGCCGACCTCGGCACCAACCAGCGGCTGTTCGACGCGTACGCGGCCGAGGCGCGGCGGCTGCTGGACCTGGAGCTGCCCGTACCGGCGTACCTGTACGTGCTCAAGTGCAGCCACACCTTCAACGTGCTCGACGCGCGCGGCGCGATCAGCACCACCGAGCGGGCCAAGGCGTTCGCGCTGATGCGCGGCCTGACCCACGAGTCGGCCAAGCTGTGGGAGCGGCGGCGGGCGGCGCTGGAGCACCCGCTCGGGGTGGCGCCCGCGCCCGCCCCGGCCGTACGGGCCCCGCTGCCGAAGGTGCCCGGCGTCGAGACGCTGCTGTTCGAGATCGGCGTGGAGGAACTGCCCTACGCCGAGGTCGTCGCCACCACCGAGGCGGTGCGCGCGTCCGTCACCGCCAAGCTCGCCGAGACACGGCTGGGACACGGGGCGATCACCGTGATGGCCACGCCGCGCCGGATCGTGATCACCGTCGACGGCGTGCAGCCGCGCGAGCGGGACACCGTGCGGACCGTGCGCGGCCCCAAGGTCGCCGCCGCCTACAAGGACGGCGCCCCCACGCCCGCGCTGCTGGGCTTCGCCCGCAGTCAGGGCGCCGAGCCGTCCGACGTACGCGTCGTGGAGGCCAACGGGACCGAGTACGTGGCGCTCACCCGGCACGAGTCCGGGCGGCCGGCCGTCGAGGTGCTCAGCGACCTGCTGGCCGAGGTGGTGTCCGGGCTGCGCGCCGGGCGAAACATGCGGTGGAGCGACCCGGGTCTGTCGTTCTCGCGCCCGGTGCGCTGGCTGCTGGCGCTGCTGGGGCGTACCCCCCTGCCCGTGGTGGTCTCCTCGCTCTCCTCGGGCGACACGACGCGGGTGCAGCGGCAGGCGCCCTACCCGGAGGTACGGGTGACCTCCGCCGAGGGCTATCCGCACTTCCTGCACATGCACGGCATCCTGCTGGACCGGGAGGCGCGGCGCGGGGCGGTCGTGCGCGGGGCCGTGGAGGCGGCGGCCGAGGTGGGCGGGCGGATCGACGTGGAGGGCCAGGCCGGGCTGATCGACGAGATCACCGACATCCTGGAGTTCCCCTACGCCGTGCGGGGGTCGTTCGACGAGCGCTATCTCGAACTGCCCGCCAGCGTCCTGACCACCGTGATGCGCAAGCACCAGCGCTACCTGCCCGTGCTGGACGGCGACCGCCTCATGCCGTACTTCGTCACCTTCGCCAACGCCCTGTGCGACGACGACGTGGTGCGCGCGGGCAACGAGGCGGTGCTGCGGGCCCGGTACGAGGACGCCGCGTTCTTCTGGCGGGCGGATCTGAAGGTGGCGCCGGAGGAGTTCCGCCGCCGGCTGGACAAGCTGACCTTCGAGGACCGGCTCGGCACGGTCGCCGACCGCGCCGGGCGGCTCGGCTCCCTCGCCCTGGACCTGGCCGGACGCGCCGGGCTTCCGGAGGAGACGGTGGAGGTCGTGCGGCGGGCCGGCGCGCTGGCCAAGTTCGACCTGGCCTCGCAGATGGTGATCGAGTTCTCGGGTCTCGCCGGGGTGATGGCCGAGGAGTACGCCCGCCGGGCCGGAGAGTCCCCCGAGGTCGCCCGGGCCCTGGCCGAGATGGAGATGCCGCGCTCCGCCGGGGGAGCCCTGCCCGCCGGGGACGCGGGTGCCGTGCTTTCGCTCGCCGACCGGTTCGACCTGGTGACGGGCATGTTCGTGATCGGGGCGGCGCCGACCGGGAGCTCCGATCCCTACGGGGTGCGCCGGGCCGCGATCGGGCTGCTCAACGTGTTGCGCAGTGTGCCGGCCGTGGCCGGGATCCGGGTGGGTGACGGACTGCGCGCCGCGGCCGTGCGGTACGCCGCGCAGGGGGTGGCGGTGCCCGCCGACCGGGTCGCCGAGGCCGCCGAACTGATCACCCGGCGGTACGAGCAGCAGCTCACGGACGCCGGGCACGAGCACCGGCTGGTGCAGGCCGTGCTGGTGTGGGCCGACCGGCCCGCGCACGGCGACCGGACGCTCGCCACGCTGGAGCGGCACGTGGGCAGCGAGGCGTTCGAGGCGCTCGCCGCCGCGTTCCAGCGAGTGGTGCGGATCCTGCCCGAGGGCGGCGTCGACGCGGCGGATCCGTCCCTGCTGACCGCGCCGGCCGAGCTGCGCCTCGCCGAGAGCGTGCGCACCGTGCGTCAGGCCCTGGAGGGCCGCGAGGACGATCTCGGCGCTCTGATCGAAGTCTCCGCGCCCCTGGTCGAGGCGATCGGCGCGTTCTTCGACGAGGTGCTGGTGATGGACCCGGATCCGGCACTGCGCGCGGCCCGGCTGGCGCTGCTGACGGAGGTGGCCCGGCTGGCGCGGACGACGCTGGACTGGGGGGCGCTGTAGGGCGAACCCGGGCGGTGAGGCCTCTGCTTCACGGGCGGTGTTTCACGTGAAACACCGCCTCCGGGGCAGGCAGTGTCCTACCCCTCTCAGGCCCTCTCAGGCCCTCCCTCATGTCAGACCGCCATCAGCGGAGCGTCCTCGCGCCACTTGAGGACCTTGTCGAAGCTCACCACGGCTCCGCCCCGGCCCGGCTTGTTGCCGATGTGGACGTGGTCGGCGAGCTCCTCGATGAGGCACAGGCCCCTGCCGTTCTCGGCGTCGGTGTGCGCCGGACGGATCGCGGGACGGGGTCGGCCGGCGGGGGCCGCGGGGAACCCCGGGCCGGCGTCGGCGACCTCGATACGGCACTTCTCGCCGTCGAGGTAGGCGGTGACCCGGTAGGCCTCCGAACCGGGGCCGCCGTGCCCCGTGTCCCCACCGTGCTCCACGGCGTTCGCACAGGCTTCGCTGAGGGCGACGGAGAGGTCGTAGGAGATGTCGGGGTCCACGCCCGCGGTCTCCATCGTGCCGATCAGCAGGCGGCGGGCGAGCGGCACGCTCGCGGCCTCGCGCCGCAGATGGAGTGACCACCAGATGCTCATGCTCCAGCCTCCTGGCCGCGGCTCGACATACCGTTACGTATTGCCCTCAGCCCCCGCGTGTAAGCGTGGAGTTGACGTGATACCGCCCATACGGTGGATGCGCGCTGGTCCTGATCGGTGTATGTGGGGGCGTACGTCGGCGTAGCGGGGAGCGGGGACCGGCGCATCCGGGGCGCGCCGGACCAGCGTGACGTTCCGGTCGTACGGCATCTTGTGGACCTGCCGCACGGGACCCGCGGGGCCAGTGCGATGATGAGCCCGCCATGCTTGCCCCCCACATGCCCACGACGCGCTCCGGAGCCACGCTCCGGATCCTGCGGGCCGCGGTGTTCGCCGCGGTCTGCGTCGTGCTGGCCGGGGCAGGTCACACACTGGCCTCCTGCGACGGCGTCCCGCTGTGGACGCTGGGCGCCGGATTCCTCGGCGTGGCCGCGGTCGCCGTCCCGCTCGCCGGGCGCTCCCGCACGCTGCCGGGCATCGCCGCCCTCCTCGCGGTCGGCCAGACCGTACTGCACACGCTGTTCGGTCTGGGCCAGCACGGCACGGCCGCCACCACCGCACCGGGGCCGACCGGCCCGAGCGACGCCGCTCTGGTCGAGCAGGCCGCGCGGTTCGTGTGCGGCACGACGGCGGCGGCCATCAGCCCGGCGCAGGCCCACAGGATCCTCACCGACGCCCGGGTCCAGCCGCCCGCGGGGACGCACGCACACCTGGCCTCGGACACCGTGTCCGGGGCGGCGGTCTCCCTGTGGCCGTCCCTGCCGATGCTGCTGGGACACGTCCTCGCGGCGCTCGCCGCCGGCTGGCTGCTGCGCCGCGGTGACCTGGCGGTGCTGCGCCTGACCGAACTGTCGGCGCAGGGCGTCGCCGAAGGGGCGCTCATGCGCTCGCTGCGGGCCGCGCTCGCGCTGGTCCGCGCCCTGCGCGCCGGGCTCCCCGGAGCACCCGAGGCGGGTCCGCGCCCGGGGCACGCCGCGCGGCCCGAGCCCCCGATGCCCCGCACCACCGCACTCCAGCACACGGTGATCCGCCGCGGCCCGCCCGCGGCGTCCGCTTCCGCAGCCGCACTCGCCCTCGCCGCCTGACGCGACGCGACCACCACGCTCCGCCGTCCCGGACCACCGGCTCTTCGAGCCGCAGGCTCCCGGACGCCCCGGAGGGGGGCCGCCGTCGTGCGGCACGCGCGTGTGCGCGATCCCCCTTCCTCATCCCGACTCACAGCGGAGTGCTTCCTTCCATGAAGGCTTCCCGTATCGCCGCGGCCGGTGCCGCCGCCGGTCTCACCGTCCTCGCCCTGTCCGCCCCCGCCTTCGCGCACGTCACCGTGCAGCCCGAGGGCACGGCCGCCAAGGGCGGCTACGCGGTCGTCGACTTCAAGGTGCCCAACGAGCGCGACGACGCCTCCACCACCAAGCTCGAGGTCACCTTCCCGACCGACCACCCCCTGGCCTCCGTCATGCCGGAGCCGATGCCCGGCTGGAAGATCGAGGTCACCAAGTCCAAGCTGGACAAGCCGCTGGAGATGCACGGCGAGAAGATCACCGAGGCGGTCTCCAAGGTCACCTGGACCGCCGACGGCAAGGGCATCGAGCCCGGCTACTTCGAGAAGTTCCCGCTCTCCGTCGGCCAGCTGCCCGAGGACACCGACCAGCTGGTCTTCAAGGCCCTGCAGACGTACTCCAACAAGGAGGTCGTCCGCTGGATCGAGGTGCCGCAGGAGGGCCAGGAGGAGCCCGACAACCCGGCCCCCGTGCTGGAGCTGTCCGCGGCCTCCGAGGACGGGCACCACGACGCGGCGGCCGGTGAGGACGACGACGCCGAGTCGGCCGAGAAGGCCTCCGCCGAGACCGCCGCGGACGACTCCGACTCCTCCGGCGGCACGGACACCACCGCCCGCGTGCTGGGCATCGTCGGCATCGTCGTCGGCGCGGCGGGCGTCGCCTACGGCGTGCTCGCCGGGCGTCGGCGCAGCAACGCCTGACGCCGCTTCCCCGCACGGCGCGCGCCGTGGGCACGCCCCGGCCCACGGGGCACCCCGGCGCGCGCCGCGCCACCGACATCTGGGACATTTTTCTATGCGCACCAAGACCTTCGCCGCGGCCGCACTGCTCGCCGCCGCCTCCCTGACCCTGACCGCCTGCGGCAGCGGCGACGACAGCGACAAGCCCGTCGCCGTGGTGTCGGAGGAGTCCGGCTCCGACCAGGCCGCCACGGTCCTCGACAAGCCCTTCGAGAAGCCCGACCTGGTCCTCACCGACACGCAGGGCAAGACGTACGACCTCCGCGAGCAGACCGCGGGCAAGCCGACGCTGATCTACTTCGGCTACACGCACTGCCCCGACGTCTGCCCGCTGACGATGAACAACATCGCCGTCGCCGCCAAGCAGCTGCCCAAGGCCGCACAGGACGACCTGCGCGTGGTGTTCGTCACCACCGACCCCGAACGCGACACCCCGGCCGAGCTCGGCAAGTGGCTCAAGGGCATCGACTCCCGGTTCGTGGGCCTCACCGGCGACTTCGCCACCGTCCAGGCCGGCGCCCGCACCCTCGGCATCTCCATCGACCCGCCGCGCAAGGACAAGAACGGCAAGGTCGTCTCCGAGCACGGCACCCAGGTCATCGCCTTCTCACCGAAGACCGACGGCGGTTACGTGCTCTACGGCGAGGACGCCACCGTCCAGGACTACACCAAGGACCTGCCCAAGATCGTCAAGGGGGAGAACCCGTGAGGCGGCGGCTCGGCCCGGCGGCCCTCGTCATAGCGGGGGCGCTGGCCCTCGCGGGCTGCTCGGACAGCGACGGCGGCCCGGACGAGGGGGCGGATCTCTCGGTCGGCTCCGCGTACATGCCGCAGCCGGTCTCCGAGGAGATGGCGGCCGGCTTCCTCACCATCACCAACAAGGGCGGTGCCGCCGACGAGCTGACCTCGGTCAGCAGCGACATCGCCGGCCGGGTCTCCGTGCACGAGACCACCGGCGGAGCCATGCGGGAGGTCGAGGGCCTGAAGATCCCCGCCCACGGGCGCCTGGTGCTCAGGACCGGCGGCGACCACCTGATGTTCGAGCAGCTCAAGCGCAAGCCGAGGGAAGGCCAGACCGTCTCCGTCGAGCTGCGCTTCGCCCACTCCGACCCCGTCGAGGTGAAGATGCCGGTGAAGGCCGCGACCTACACCCCGACGACCGGACACTGACGGAGGGACCCCTGTGACCCCGACCATCGCCCCCCGCGTCCGGACCCTGGTGCTGCTGCTCCTGGCCGCGGTCTGCGCCCTGCTCGCCGGGGCCGGCCCGGTCTCCGCGCACGCCGCGGTGACCGGCAGCGACCCCGCGCAGGGGGCGGTGGTCGACCAGGCCCCGTCCCGGATCTCGCTCACCTTCTCCGAGCAGGTCGCGCTCTCCGGCGACTCGCTGCGCGTGCTCGACCCCGACGGCAAGCGCGTCGACACGGGCCGGCCGTCCAACGTCGGCGGCACGACGTACGCCGTGCGCCTGAACCCGGACCTGTCCGACGGCACCTACACGGTGGCCTACCAGGTCGTCTCGGCGGACAGCCACCCCGTCGCCGGGGCCTACACCTTCTCCATCGGCGCCCCCTCCAAGACGACCGTGGCGGTGTCGGGGCAGGGGACCGACGACGGGGTCGTCGGCTGGCTGTACGGCTTCGGGCGCTACGTGTCGTACGCCGGGTTCATCGTGATGGCCGGCGGCGCCGCCTTCGTGCTCGCCTGCTGGCCGCGCGGCTGCGGGGTGCGGCCGGTGCAGCGGTTCGTCGTCTCCGGGTGGCTGGCGCTCACCGCCGCGACCCTCGCCCTGCTCCTGCTGCGCGGTTCCTTCACCGGCTCCGGGAAGGTCTCCGACATCTTCGACCTGTCCCTGCTGGGGCAGGTGCTGCAGACCAAGACCGGCGCGGCCCTGGTGTCCCGGCTGCTGCTGCTCGCCGCCGCCGCGCTGTTCATCGCCGTGCTGTTCGGGGCGTACGACAAGCGTGAGGACGCCGAGGAGAAGCGGGACCTGACCTTCGGGCTCGCCATCGGCGGCGTCGTCGTGGCCGCGGGTCTCGCCGCGAGCTGGGCCATGTCCGAGCACGCCTCGGTCGGGCTCCAGGCGGGCATCGCCATGCCGGTCGACGTCCTCCACCTGCTGGCCGTCGCCGCCTGGCTCGGCGGCCTCGGCGCGCTCCTGGTCGCCCTGTACCGGGCACCCGCCGACGCGCCCGTCGACGCGCCGGCCGTCCACCGCTTCTCCCGGATCGCCTTCGGCAGCGTGCTCGCGCTGATCGCGACCGGGACGTACCAGTCGTGGCGCCAGCTCGGCTCCTGGTCGGCCTTCACCGACACCCGCTACGGGCAGCTCCTCCTGGCGAAGATCGTCCTCGTCGGCGTCCTCGTCGGCGTCGCGTGGATCTCGCGCCGGTGGACCGGCCGGCTGGCGCAGGCGGCTCCGGCCGCGGCGGAGCGGGAGAAGGTGCGGGCCGGGGCGGGCGCCTCCGGTGACACCGACACCGACACCGACGGGGACGGCGACTCCCGCGCCGGCACGGGGGCCCGCACCGGCAGCGGCACCGGCACCGGCACCGGCACCGGCACCGATGAGGAACCTCCTGCCGAGGGGTCCCGTGCCGAAGGTCCCCGTACCGAGGAGTCCGCCGCCGCACCCGCCGACGCCGAGCGCGCCGCCCAGCTCGCCCGGCAGCGGGCCGCCCGGGAAGCCGCCCGGCAGAAGCGGCTGCGGGACGCCGATCCCCACCGCTTCGGGCTGCGCCGCTCGGTGCTGGCGGAGACCGGCATCGCGGTCGTCCTGCTCGCCGTCACCACCGTGCTCACACAGACCGAACCGGGGCGTACGGAGCAGGAGGCCAAGGCGGCCGCCTCGTCGTCGTCCTCCGCCTCCGCCGACGCGGGGACCTCCGGAGCGCTCACCCTGAACATGCCCTTCGACACCGGCGGCCGGGACGGCAAGGGCGTCGTCACCGTCGACCTCGACCCCGCCCGCGTGGGCGGCAACGAGATGCACCTCTACGTGGAGCGGCCCAACGGCCGTGCCTTCGACATCCCGGAGGTCAAGGTCGAGTTCACCCTCAAGGCCAAGGACATCGGGCCCCTGCCCGTCGTCCCCGACCACCTCGCTACCGGACACTGGTCGGCGAACGGAGTGCAGATCCCCATGGCCGGCGACTGGCAGGTCGACGTGACCGTGCGGACCTCCGAGATCGACGAGGTGACCGTCACCAAGAACGCGCAGATCGGCTGAACGACCATGCCTGACCAGTCCATCCCCCAGGCCCGCACCCCCGAGGCCGCCCCGGAGAACACCGAAGCGGCCGCCCCCCGCGAGGGCATCTCCCGGCGGCGGCTGCTCGGCACCGCCGGTGCCACCGGGCTGGTGCTCGGCACGGCGGGTGCCGCCGCGGGATACGCCGCCGCACCCTCCGAGGCGGCCGTCCCCCTCACCTCGCTCGGCACCGACCGGGCGATGTTTCACGGGAAACATCAGCCCGGCATCACCGACGGCCTCCAGGCTCGCGGTCACCTCGTCGCCTTCGACCTGGCGGCGGGCGCCGGCCGCAAGGAGGCAGCCGCCCTGCTCCGCCGCTGGTCGGAGACGGCCCGACGGCTGATGGCAGGGGAACCCAGCGCCCACGGCGACACCGACGTGGCCCGCGACGCCGGCCCCTCCTCGCTGACGTTCACCTTCGGCTTCGGGCACAGTTTCTTCTCCCGGACGGGCCTGGAGAAGCAGCGGCCGGTCGCGCTGGACCCGCTGCCGGAGTTCTCCTCCGACCGCCTCGACAAGAACCGCAGCAACGGCGACCTGTGGGTCCAGATCGGCGCCAACGACGCCCTGGTCGCCTTCCACGCCCTGCGCGCGATCCAGAAGGACGCGGGCGGGGCCGCCCGGGTGCGGTGGCAGATGAACGGCTTCAACCGCTCGCCCGGCGCGACCACCCACCCCATGACCGCCCGCAACCTCATGGGCCAGATCGACGGCACCCGGAACCCGAAGCCGGGCGAGCCCGACTTCGACGAGCGGATCTTCGTCCCGGAGAACGGCGAACCGGCCTGGATGGCGAACGGCTCCTACGCCGTCGTCCGGCGGATCCGCATGCTCCTGGACGACTGGGAGAGGCTTTCCGTCAAGGCGCAGGAGCAGGTCATCGGGCGCCGCAAGTCCGACGGGGCGGCGCTGTCCGGCGGCACCGAGACGACGGAGATGGACCTGGAGAAGACGGACGCCGAGGGCAACCTCGTCGTCCCGATCAACGCCCACGCGCGCATCACCCGGCCCGACCAGAACGGTGGTGCCGCGATGCTCCGCCGCCCCTTCTCCTTCCACGACGGCATCGACCCCGACGGGGTGCCCGACGCGGGCCTGCTGTTCATCTGCTGGCAGGCCGATCCGCTGCGCGGCTTCGTGCCGGTGCAGCGCAAGCTCGACCGGGGCGACGCGCTGTCGCCGTTCATCCGGCACGAGTCGAGCGGGCTGTTCGCGGTGCCCGGCGGGGCGGCGGAGGGCGAGTACGTGGGGCAGCGGTTGCTGGAGGGGTGAGCGTGCGGCCGTGTGCGGGAATGCGGGGGATAGCGCTTCCGCGAGCCCATTAGGGTGAGGTCATGCCAGCGAGCTATGCGTATCTCGGCCCCGAGGGCACCTTCACCGAAGTCGCCCTGCGCACGCTTCCCGAGGCCGCCACCAGGGAGCTCATCCCGTACGTGTCCGTCCAGTCCGCGCTCGACGCGGTGCGCGCCGGGGAGGCCGAGGCCGCGTTCGTGCCGATCGAGAACTCCGTCGAGGGCGGCATCACCACCACCCTGGACGAGCTCGTCGCGGGCGCCCCGCTGATGATCTATCGCGAGGTGCTGCTCTCCATCACCTTCGCGCTGCTCGTCCGCCCCGGCACGACGCTGTCGGACATCAAGACCGTCTCCGCGCACCCGGCCGCCCAGCCGCAGGTGCGCAACTGGCTGAGGAAGCACCTGCCGGACGCGCACTGGGAGTCGGCCGCCTCGAACGCGGACGCCGCCCGGCTGGTCCAGGAGGGCCAGTACGACGCCGCGTTCGCCGGGGAGTTCGCGGCCGCCCGCTACGGCCTCCAGGCCCTGGAGACCGGCATCCACGACGCCGAGAACGCCCAGACGCGGTTCGTGCTGGTCGGCCGGCCCGCCCGGCCCGCCGCCCCGACCGGCGCGGACAAGACCTCCGTGGTGCTGTGGCAGCGCGACGACCACCCCGGCGGCCTGCGCGACCTGCTCGGCGAGTTCGCCACCCGCGGCATCAACCTGATGCTGCTCCAGTCGCGGCCGACCGGCGCCGGCATCGGCAACTACTGCTTCTGCATCGACGCCGAGGGTCACATTTCCGACCGCCGGGTGGCCGAGGCCCTGATGGGACTGAAGCGGATCTGCCTCCAGGTGCGCTACCTGGGTTCCTATCCGCGCGCCGACGTGCGGCCGGAGGAGGTCCGGCAGCCGCGGCCGGGGACCTCGGACGAGGAGTTCGTGGCGGCGGCCGACTGGGTCGCGCGGTGCCAGGACGGCCGTTTCTAGGCCGGTCCTACCTGCTGATAGTCGTTATCCACAGAAGTTATCCACAGGTCCGCTTCTCGACCTGGGGACAAGTCGACAACGAACCGTGAGTCAGTCGACAAATCGCCCTGCGGACCCTTGATGTGTCCATCGGCGGGCAGGTCACCCTTCGTCCACCGTTTCCCCTTGCGTAACCCTTTGGGGTGACCCCTTTCCACTCGAAAGTGAGGGTAGAGGGGGTTTGCGGTGGGAATTCTCAGGGACGGCCCGGCTTTCCGGAGTGATCAATTCCGGAGTCCACAGATCTTCCACACAGGCTGTGGATAACTCTTCGGCGGGTGTGGATCGCTGTGGACAACCGAACCCCAAGTCCCGCTCTCCGCAAGGGATTCGAGTCAATGCGCCGCCCGCCGACTGCCTCGTTCCGGGGAGAGGCGCCCCCTTTATTGACACTGTGCGCAATTCACCCATAACAGTACGTAAGACACCACGGGAAGAGTGAGTCGTGGGCGGTCATCCCACACCGGTAGCCTGGGGCGCGTGATTGACCTTCGCCTGCTCCGTGAGGACCCCGACCGTGTGCGCGCGTCCCAGCGCGCCCGTGGAGAGGACGTCGCGCTCGTCGACTCCCTCCTGTCTGCCGACGAGCGGCGCAGGTCGTCCGGCGTCCGCTTCGACGAGCTGCGCGCCGAGCAGAAGGCGCTCGGCAAGCTGATCCCCAAGGCGTCCGGGGACGAGAAGGCCGAGCTGCTGAAGAAGGCGAGCCAGCTCGCCGCCGACGTCAAGGCCGCCGACGCGGAACGCGACGCCGCGGCCGCCGAGACCCAGGAGCTGCTCCAGAAGCTCGGCAACCTCGTCCACCCGGACGTGCCCGTGGGCGGCGAGGAGGACTTCGTCACGCTGGAGACGCACGGCACGATCCGCGACTTCCCCGCCGAGGGCTTCGAGCCCCGGGACCACCTGGAGCTCGGCCACCTCCTCGGCGCGATCGACGTCGAGCGCGGCGCCAAGGTCTCCGGCTCCCGCTTCTACTTCCTGACGGGTGTGGGCGCCCTGCTGGAACTGGCCCTGGTGAACGCGGCGATGGCCCAGGCCACGGCGGCCGGCTTCACGCCGATGCTGACCCCGGCCCTGGTCCGTCCCCAGTCCATGGCGGGCACGGGCTTCCTCGGCCAGGCCGCCCAGGACGTCTACCACCTCCCGGACGACGACCTGTACCTGGTCGGCACCTCCGAGGTCGCGCTCGCGGCGTACCACATGGACGAGATCCTCGACGCCGACCGCCTCCCGCTGCGCTACGCGGGCTTCTCGCCCTGCTTCCGCCGTGAGGCCGGCTCGCACGGCAAGGACACCCGGGGCATCTTCCGCGTGCACCAGTTCGACAAGGTCGAGATGTTCTCCTACGTCACGCCCGAGGACTCGCAGGCCGAGCACCAGCGGCTGCTGGAGTGGGAGAAGCAGTGGCTGACCTCGCTGGAGCTGCCGTTCCGGGTCATCGACGTCGCCTCCGCCGACCTCGGCTCCTCGGCCGCCCGCAAGTTCGACTGCGAGGCGTGGATCCCGACCCAGGGCAAGTACCGCGAGCTGACCTCGACCTCGGACTGCACCGAGTTCCAGTCCCGCCGGCTGTCGATCCGCGTCCGTGAGGGCAAGCAGGTCCGCCCGCTGGCCACGCTCAACGGCACGCTCTGCGCCGTCCCGCGCACGATCGTGGCGATCCTGGAGAACCACCAGCAGGCCGACGGCTCAGTCCGCGTGCCCGAGGTGCTGCGTCCGTACCTGGGCGGCCGGGAGGTCCTGGAACCGGTGGCCACGTGAGCGGCACGGCCCGCTCGGGCGGCTTCCCGTACAAGCTCGTCGCCACCGACCTCGACGGCACGCTGCTGCGCTCCGACGACTCGGTGTCGCAGCGCACCCGTGACGCGCTCGCCGCCGCCACCGCGGCGGGCGCGGCGCACATCGTCGTCACCGGCCGCGCCGTTCCCTGGACCCGGCACATCCTCGACGACCTCGGTTACGAGGGCCTGGCCGTCTGCGGCCAGGGCGCCCAGGTGTACGACGCCGGCACCCGGCGCCTGCTGACCTCGGTCACGCTGGACCGGCAGCTCGCCGGGGTGGCCCTGGCCAAGATCGAGGCGGAGGTCGGCCCGCTGTACCTGGCGGCGAGCCGCGACGGCCTGGACGGCGAGGTACTGGTGGGCCCGGGTTACGCGGCGCACGGCAACCTGCCCGCCACCCCTTTCACGGACGCGTCGGACCTGTGGACCGCGCCCCTGAACAAGCTGTACATCCAGCACCCGACCCTGTCGGACGACGAGCTGTGCCAGGCGGCCACCCGGACCGCCGGCGGTTTCGTCACCGTCACGATGGCGGGCCCGGGCATCGTCGAGCTCCTCCCGTTGGGCCTGTCCAAGGCCACCGGCCTGTCGCTGGCGGCCCGCCGGCTCAAACTGAAGGCGGCCGACACGATCGCCTTCGGCGACATGCCCAACGACATACCGATGTTCGCCTGGGCCTCCTACGGGGTCGCCATGGCCGACGCCCACGAGGAGCTGAAGGCGGTGGCCGACGAGGTGACGTCCTCCAACGAGGAGGACGGGATCGCGGTGGTGCTGGAGCGGATGCTGGGCTGAACCTTCGTGTCGCGTGTGCGGCGGAGGATGCACGGATCGAACGTGCGCGGGCCTTCCAGCCCGACCATGGCTTAGCAAGCCAGTGCCTTACCACTCGGCCAATCCTCCGGGTGGGCGGCCCACGCGAGGTGCGGTTCGCGTGCTCGAAGCGGCCGCCCCGGGCAGCTCCCCGTGCGGGGCAGGCTCTACGGAGGGGTAGCGACTACTCCGGAGCCCGCCGCGGGCTGCCCTGAAGGGAGCTGGACGTACTGCCGTGCAGGGACATCGTCCGGCTCCTCTCCCGGAACGGGGCGCCGGGCTCCTCGCCCGGCGGGGACACGTCCACTTTGCCCGCCGGGCGAAAAGGGCGCCACCGATTAAAAGGGCGCCACCGATTGCATCGACAGGCGGACGGGGGCCCGTCCGCCGGCTCCGGACGGGCCGGGCAGGGCCGCGCCGCGCCCGGTCAGCGCTTGCGCCACCAGCGCCGCCGGGCCTTGCTGAAGAACCAGCCCGCGGGCGGCTCGTCGGAGCGCCAGGGCTGCGGCTGGGGTTCCTCACGGCGCCAGCGCGCGGCCAGCATCCGGGCCCGGGCCGACGGCTCGGAGGTCCCGGCCGAGCGTATGAAGTCGTCGTCCAGGACGAGGTCGTCCCAGGCGTCGTCTCCCGATCCGGGACCCGACTGCCCGCGGTCGCCGTACTGAGCCCTCTCGCCCGCCATGCGTGTCCCTCCCAGCCGTCCGGCTCCCGTGCGGTAGCCCTGCGCACCGTCTCCCGTGCGGTGGCCCTATGTCCCGTTCGCCCAGTGTGCCCCGGCAGAGGTGAAGCCCCCGTCAAGGCCGGGGCACGTCACTCCTCGCCGGCCAGCGTGAGCGAGCGCAGCTTCTGGCCCGCGTACCAGGTGGCCAGCACCGTGACGGCGACCAGCAGCACCGTCGCCGTGGTCAGGCCCACGTCCGACGTCACCAGCTCCCCGCCGGCCACCTTCTGGGCCACCGCCAGCGACCACTGCTGGACGCTCAGCGTGCGCGCGCCCGGCACCAGGGAGCCGAATAGGGCCTCCCAGACCAGCGCGTAGACGAGGCCGAACACCACGGCGTGCCGCGAGACCGTGCCGAGCAGCAGGAACAGGGCCGCGTAGGCGATGGACGCGACCAGCGCCGCCACCGTGTAGGCCACGGCGATCTGCTGGCCGTTGCCGTTGAGGACGAACCCGGCGATCAGGGTCGGCACCGCGGAGAACACCATCGTCACCGCGACGGCGACGATCAGCTTGGTGAAGATGATGGTCGGCCGCTTGATCGGCTTGGACAGCAGGTACACCACCGAGCCGTCGTCGATCTCCGGGCCGATGGCGCCGGTACCGGCGATGACGCCGATGATCGGCACCATCGTGGCCAGGGCGAGGCCGCCCAGCAGGTCGGACGCCGTCTGGTCGTCCGCTCCGGCCAGGGCGCGCACCGCCACGGCGATCACGATCAGCAGCAGCGGCAGCGCGCCGAGGATGAGGGCCCGGCGCCGGCCGAGCAGGGCCCGGTAGGTGAGCCGGGCGACTGTGGGGTCGTACATCAGGGCCTCCTACGCCGCGACCAGGTACGAGAAGACGGACTCGAGGGACTCGTCGGACGGCGAGACCGTGAGCAGCCGGATGCCGTGGTCCCTGGCGACCCTGGGCAGCAGCGCGGTGAAGCGGCCGAAGTCGACGGCCTGGATGCGCAGCGCGCCCTCGGCGTGGTCGACCTCGATGCCGGAGGTGGACGGGTCGGCGATCAGCGCGGCCGCGAGGGCGCGGTCGTCGCTGGAGCGCACCAGGTAGCGGTGCGGCCGGTCGGTCATCAGGCGGCGGATCTTGCGGAAGTCGCCGCTGGCCGCGTGCCGCCCGGCGACGACGACCTCGATGTGCCAGGCGAGCTGCTCGACCTCTTCGAGGATGTGGGAGGAGAACAGCACCGTGCGGCCCTCGTCGCCCATGCGGCGCAGCAGGTCCATCAGCTGCATGCGCTGGCGCGGGTCCATGCCGTTGAAGGGCTCGTCGAGCAGGAGCAGCGACGGGTCGTGCACGAGCGCGGAGGCCATCTTCACGCGCTGGCGCATGCCCTTGGAGTACGTCTGGATCTTGCGGTCCTGCGCGTACTCCATCTCGACCGTGGCAAGCGCCTTCTGTGCCGCCTTGGCGCCCAGGCCGTGCAGCTCGGCGTTGGCGAGGACGAACTCCCTGCCGGTGAGGAAGTCGTACATCGCCTCCCGTTCGGGGACGACGCCGATGTGCCGGTAGATCTGCTCGTTGCGCCAGACCGGCTGACCGTCGAGGGTGACCGTGCCGGTGGAGGGGGCGAGGAAGCCGCCCATCATGTTGATGAGGGTGGACTTCCCGGCGCCGTTGGGGCCGAGCAGGCCCGTGACGCCGGGGCCGATGGTCATGGTGATGTCGTTGACGGCGACCACGTTGCCGAACCAGCGGGAGACGTGGTCGATGGAGAGCGTGGTCACAGTCCCACCTTCTTGTAGCGGCGCATCAGGAGGCCGTAGCTCGCCGCGATCAGGCCGAGGGCGACGAGGACGAAGACGACGCCCTCGGCGCTGCTCGGGCCCACCCCGCCGGGGAAGGCCGAGGTCGCGCCCAGGAACGCCGACTGCACGCCGTCGACGATGGTGATCGGCGAGAAGAGCCCGATCCACGGCACGGCATCGGCGCTGCCCTGCGCGTCGGCGATGGCCTGGAGGGTGGAGACCGCGCCGTAGGTGATGGTCAGCACGGCGATCACGGCCGCGATGCCGAACCCGCGGCGCGGAGTGAAGGACGCGATGACCAGGCCGATGCCGGCGAAGAGCAGGGAGAGCAGTGCCACGGAGACCAGTCCCTGTGCGAATCCCTTGGTCTGGTCGGCGAAGTCCAGCTTGGCCAGCAGGGCGCCGACGTAGAGCACGAGCAGGGGAGCGGCCGTGAGGACGAACAGCGCCGAGGCCAGTGCCGCGAACTTGGCGCGGACGTAGTCGGCGGTCTCGATCGGCCGCGAGAAGTACAGGGGCACCGTCTTGAAGCGCAGGTCGCGCGAGACGGACTGGGGTGCCTGCGAGGCGACGTACAGGCTGATGACCGCCTGCATGACGATCGCGTAGCGCGTGTAGTCCAGGGGCAGTTCCTTGGCCTTGGTGGCGACCGCGACGGCGACCATGATGGCCGCGGGCACGCACATCACCACGAACAGCAGCATCGGCAGGACCTTGGACTTCACCGAGCGGCCGAGGCCGTAGGCGCCGCGCAGTGACTGCGAGTACAGGGAGCGGCGGGCGTAGGCCCGGCCCAGGCGCGGGCCGTCGTAGCTGCGGTAGCCGATGTTGTGGATGCGGGTCTGGTCACCCGGCGCCGGGGCGGATGTCCCCGTGGAGTGCTCAACCGCCATGGCCGACCGCCTCCTTCCGCTGCTCGTTGCGGTCACTGGCCGTGAAGACCTCGGAGATGTGGTGCCGGCGCTGCTCCATGCGCACCAGGCCCAGGCCGAGGTCGGCGATCACGTCTCTGACCAGGTCGTACGTCTCCTCGCCCCGCGCGGTCAGGTGCAGGACGTGGCCCGCGCCGGGCAGGCCGCTGCCGTCCTCGACGCTCACCCCGCGCGCGAGCAGCGCCTCGCGGACCGCCCGGGTGCCGTCGGGGTGCTCGTCGGTGTCGGTGACCTCGATCGCCAGGGTCGTGGTGATCTGGGTGAAGTCCGTGGTGGAGCTGGAGCGCAGGAGCTTGCCGCCGTCGATGACGACGACGTGGTCGCAGGTGCGCTCCAGCTCGCCCAGCAGGTGTGAGGTGACCAGGACCGAGATGCCGAAGTCGGTGTGGATGCGGCGGATCAGGCCGAGCATCTCGTCGCGGCCGACCGGGTCGAGGCCGTTGGTCGGCTCGTCGAGGAAGACCAGCTGCGGGTCGTGGACCAGGGCCTGCGCGAGTTTCACGCGCTGCTTCATGCCGGTCGAGTAGCCGCCGATGGGGCGGTAGCGCTCCTCGTACAGGCCGACGTGGCGCAGGGTGTCGGCCGTGCGCTCGCGTGCGGCCGTGGGCGGCAGGCCGGACATGCGCGCCATGTGGACGACGAACTCGGTGGCCGAGACGTCCGGCGGCAGGCAGTCGTGCTCGGGCATGTACCCGACCCGCTCGCGGATGGCGGCGCCCTTGGTGGCGACGTCCAGGCCGAGCACCTCGGCACGGCCCTCGGTGGCGGGGGACAGACCCAGCAGGATCTTGATCAGTGTGGACTTGCCGGCCCCGTTGGCTCCGACGAGTCCGGTCACACCGGGCCCGACGTCCACGGAGAGCCGGTCAAGCGCGGTCACCCGGGGGAACCGCTTGCTCAGGCTTTCGGTCGCGATCACAGTCACGCTTCGACGGTAGGGGCCGTGCGCGTGGCGGTCGTCACTCCGCAGAGCTGTCTTGGGATCAGCCTCGAGTATTACGGGCCCCTAGGGGGTCTGGTTCTTGAGAGTTACCACGGCCGGGAAGCCGCTATTGACGAACTCTCTAACGACTGCCAGATTCGCCGGATGACGTTGCTCACGGGTGCGCGGGAGCGCAGGGTGCGGACCGGCGGAGTCGAGCTGTGCGTGGCCGAGCTGGGTGATCCGGGACGGCCGACGGTCGTCCTCGTGCACGGCTACCCCGACAGCAAGGAAGTGTGGTCCGAGCTCGCCGCACGGCTCGCCGGGGACTTCCACGTGGTCGCCTACGACGTCCGCGGCCACGGCCGGTCCACGGCCCCGCGGCCCCTGCGCGGCGGGTTCACGCTGGAGAAGCTGACGGACGACTTCCTGGCCGTCGCGGACGCGGTGAGCCCGGACCGGCCGGTGCACCTGGTCGGGCACGACTGGGGATCGGTGCAGGCCTGGGAGTTCACCACCGTGCGGCGCACCCAGGGCCGTATCGCCTCCTTCACCTCCATGTCCGGACCCTCCCTCGACCACTTCGGTCACTGGATCGACCGGCGCGTGAGGCGCCCCACCCCGCGCCGGGTCGGCCAGCTCCTCGGGCAGGGCGCCCGGTCCTGGTACGTGTACCTGCTGCACACGCCCCTGCTGCCCGAGCTGGCCTGGCGCGGCCCGCTCGGCAGGCGCTGGCCCGGGGTCCTGGAGCGCGTCGAGAAGGTGCCCCGGGGCGACTACCCCACCGCGTCCCTGCCGTCGGACGCCGCCCACGGGGCCTGGCTGTACCGGGACAACGTCCGGCCCCGGATGCGCGACCCGCGGCCGGACGCGTACGCCCACGCGCCCGTGCAGGTCATCACGCCCCTGCAGGACCGGTTCCTGTCGGAGCGGCTCGACGAGGAGCTGGAGCGGTGGGTTCCGCGGCTGACCCGCCGGACGATCCGGGCGGGGCACTGGATCCCGCGGACCCGCCCGGACCAGCTGGCCGCCTGGATCGGGGAGTTCGTGACGTCCGTGGAGAACGGAGGCGCGCCCGTCACGGCGAGCGGGACGCACGCCGAGCGGTTCTCCGGGCAGCTGGTGCTGGTCACCGGCGCGGGCAGCGGCATCGGGCGGGCCACGGCACTGGCGTTCGCCGGGGCCGGCGCGCGCGTGGTGACCGTCGACCGGAACGCGGAGGCGGCGGTCCGCACCGCCGAGGCGTGCCGCCGGGCCGGCGCGCCCGAGGCCTGGGCGGAGACGGCCGACGTCTCCGACGAGCCGGCCATGGCGAAGCTCGCCGAGAAGGTCACCGGCGAGTACGGCGTGGTGGACGTGCTGGTCAACAACGCCGGGATCGGACTGTCCGGCTCGTTCTTCGACACCACGACGGAGGACTGGAGGAAGGTCCTCGACGTCAACCTGTGGGGCGTGATCCACGGCTGCCGGCTCTTCGGTCGGCGGATGGCCGAGCGGGGACAGGGCGGCCACATCGTCAACGTGGCGTCGGCGGCGGCCTACCAGCCGTCCCGGGCGCTGCCCGCCTACAGCACGTCCAAGGCGGCCGTACTGATGCTCAGCGAGTGCCTGCGCGCGGAACTCGCCGGGCGGGGGATCGGCGTGACGGCGGTCTGCCCGGGCTTCGTCAACACCGCCATCACCTCGACGGCGCACTTCGCCGGCGTGGACGGGCCGGAGGAGAAGCGGCTGCAGCAGCGCGCGGCCCGTCTGTACGGGCTGCGCAACTATCCGCCGGAGAAGGTCGCCCGGGCCGTCCTGCGGGCGGTGGCGCGCGACGAGCCGGTGGTGGCGGTGACGCCGGAGGCCCGGGCCGCCCGGGTGCTCTCGCGGCTCGCGCCGGGGGTGCTGCGCAGGGTCGCACGGGTCAGGCCGCCGGTGTGACGGGGCGCCAAACCCCGTGCCGTAGCGGCCAGTTGTCCACAGGAACGGCCCTTATGCCTGTGGATAACACCCCTGGGTTGTGGATCAAACCTGGAGAGTGAAACTCGATCGCGTGATTCACGTCTCTCCCCCACCCTGGTGGGATGGACAACCTTGGTGGGATGGACGAGCGGCGCACCGTGAAGGTGTCGAAGTACCTGTCGAAGCATCTGCGCCATCAGCCGGAACGCATCGGGCTCACCCTCGACGAGGCCGGCTGGGTGGAGATCGACGCCCTGATCACCGCGGCCGCCGCCCACGGCTTCCGCTTCACCCGCGACGAACTCGACCACGTGGTCGCCACCAACGACAAACGGCGCTTCGCCGTCGAGGGCACCCGGATCCGCGCCAGCCAGGGGCACAGCGTCGAGATCGACCTGGGGCTGCCACCGGCCGATCCGCCCGCGCGCCTCTACCACGGCACGGTCGCCCGTCACCTGGACGCGATCCGGGCCGAAGGGCTGCGGCCGATGAACCGGCATGCCGTGCACCTCTCACCCGACCGTGAGACGGCGACCCGTGTCGGCGCCCGCCGCGGCCGGCCGGTCGTCCTGACCGTGGACGCGGACGCCATGCACCGGGACGGCCACGTCTTCCACGTCAGCGCGAACGGCGTATGGCTGACCCCGGCCGTACCACCGCGCTATCTGCGCTTTCCCGACCCGCGCTGACCTGCCGCTGTCGTCCGGCCGCACCCCTGTCTCTCCCCCCGTGTCCGTTTCACGTGAAACACGGGGGCCCTTTCGCCTCGCTTAGGCTCGGTGGCATGAGTCTGCGCCTGAGCACCGTGATCCTCCCGTACCGCCGCTGGCACGAAGGCGGCCGCGCGGCCTGGACCCGTGCCGAGCAGCTCGGCTTCCACACCGCCTACACCTACGACCACCTCTCCTGGCGCACCTTCCGGGACGGCCCGTGGTTCGGCGCCGTGCCCACCCTCACCGCCGCCGCGGCCGTCACCGACCGGCTCCGGCTGGGCACGCTGGTCACGTCCCCGAACTTCCGGCACCCGGTGACCCTCGCCAAGGAGCTGATCTCCCTCGACGACATCTCCGGCGGGCGGGTCACGCTGGGCATCGGCGCCGGCGGTTCCGGTTTCGACGCCACCGCGCTCGGCCAGGAACCGTGGACGCCGCGTGAGCGCGCCGACCGCTTCGCCGAGTTCGTACCGCTGCTCGACCGGCTGCTCAGCGAGGACGCGGTGTCGTACGAGGGGGACTTCTACGTGGCCCACCAGGCCCGCAACATCCCGGGGTGTGTACAGCGCCCCCGGCTGCCGTTCGCGGTGGCCGCCACCGGCCCCCGTGGGATGCGCCTTGCCGCCCGGTACGGACAGGCGTGGGTGACCACCGGCGATCCCACGTTGTACGAGAACGGCACTCCTGAACAGTCGAGGGAGGCCATTCGCCGACAGGCCGACAGGCTCGCCGACCTCTGCGCCGAGGCCGGTCGCGACATGGCCGGTCTCGACCGGGTCCTGCTCACCGGATTCACTCCGGAGCGCACCGGCCCGTTGCAGTCGCTCGACGCCTTCGTCGACTTCGCCGGGCGGCACGCGGAGCTGGGCTTCACCGAGCTCGTGATCCACTGGCCGATCCCCGACTCGGCATTCGCGGCGGACGAGAAGGTCTTCGAGCAGATCGCCATGGAGGCACCGGCGCAGCTGCGCTGAGGCCAGGTTACGGGCGAGCTGACCCAGGTGGGAGCGGTATCCACTCACCTGTGCACGGCCGCGCACGCCCGTGCAGGCATATGCGGGACAATGGCGGGGTGACCTCAGCGACCCGACAGCACGAGACCGCGGCCGAGACCCTCCCTCCGCGGCTGATCGCCACCGACCTCGACGGCACCCTGTTGCGCGACGACAAGTCGGTGTCCCCGCGCACGGTCGCCGCGCTGGCCGCCGCCGAGGAAGCGGGCATCGAGGTCTTCTTCGTCACGGGCCGGCCGGCCCGCTGGATGGACGTCGTCAGCGACCACGTGCACGGCCACGGCCTGGCCATCTGCGGTAACGGCGCCGCCGTCGTCGACCTGCACGGCGGCCCCGGGGCCCACCGGTTCGTGAAGGTGCGCGAGCTGGCACGGGAGAACGCCCTCGACGCCGTGCGGCTGCTGCGCGAGGCCGCGCCGGGCACGGTGTACGCGGTGGAGCAGACGTACGGCTTCTACCAGGAACCGGCGTACCCGAAGCTGCACATGGAGATACCCGACAGTCTCGCCCCCGCCGAGGAGCTGCTCTCCGCGGGGCACCGTGCGGCGGGCGAGCCGGTGCTGAAGATCCTCGCCTACCACCCCGAGCTGGACCCGGACGCCTTCCTGACCCTGGCCAGGCTCGCCATCGGGGAGCGCGCCAACGTGACCCGCTCCAGCCCCAGCGCCCTGCTGGAGATCAGCGGTCCCGGGGTGTCCAAGGCCAGCACCCTCGCCCTGTGCTGTGCCGAGCGCGGCATTTCGCACGAGGAGGTCGTCGCCTTCGGCGACATGCCCAACGACGTCGAGATGCTCACCTGGGCGGGCCGGTCGTACGCGATGGGCAACGCCCACCCAGACGTCGTCGCCGCGGCCTCGGGGCGGACCGTCGCCAACAACGAGGACGGGGTGGCGGTGGTGGTCGAGCGGCTGGTGGCCGAGCGGCTCCGCTCGCGGGGCTGACCGGTCAGAGCGGCACTCCACGGGCCGCGAGCCAGGACACCGGGTTCACCGCGGAACCGGACTCCGGCGTGACCCTCGTCTCGAAGTGCAGGTGCGGCCCGGTGGAGTTGCCCGTGGTGCCCGACTGGCCGATCCACTGGCCAGGACTCACCTCCTCGCCCGGGTCGACCGCGACGGACGCGAGGTGGGCGTACTGCGTGTAGTAGCCGCCCGCGTGCCGCAGCACGATCTCGATGCCGAAGGGCCCGCCGCAGGACACCCTGACCACCCGCCCCGCCCCCACGGCCCGCACCGGCGTACCGATCGGCACCGCGAAGTCCTGCCCGGTGTGCCGGTTCGCCCACAGGGCGCCGCCGCTGCCGTAGGACGAGGACAGCTCGTACGTCTCCACCGGGGCCACCCACGCGCTGGTGAACCCCGTCTCCGGCTGGTCCAGCCGGACGGCCCCACGGCACGCCCCGGCGGCGACCGCCGCGTCGGCCTGCCCCTGGAGCTGTGCGCGGGCCGACTCCAGCTTCTGCTCGATGTCCGCCTTCAGAGCGGCCAGTTGGGTGTTGCGCTTCTCCAGCGCCCGCCACTCCGCGGCGGCCTTGGCCTCGTCCGCGGCGAGCCGGGCCTCGGCCCGGCGGTTCTTGGAGATCGCGTTGTTCACGGCGAGATCGGCCTGTGCGAAGGCGTGGTGACCCCGCATCAGGCCGTCGGGGCTGTCGGCCAGCATCATCTGCGCGGCCACCGGCAGACCTCCGCTCGTGCGGTACTGGGCACGGGCGATGCGGCCCAGGTCCTCGTGCAGGGCCGCGATGTGCCGCCGCTGGGTGTCCAGGAGTTCCTCCGCCCGCCGGGCCTCGGCCCGTTGCGCCTCCGCCTGAGCGCGGCCGGCCTCGTACTGCTGCGTCGCCACCGCTGCCTCCTCGTACAGCCGCACCACCTCGGCGCTGAGGCCCGTGGCACCCCCGCCGTGGTTCGCGGGACCGCCGCCGGGGTTCCCGGGTTCCTCGTCCGCGGTCGTGGGGCGGGCCGCGAGGACCGCCAGCCCGCACAGCAGAACGGGAACGACCACACGGTGGCGGCGAAGTGAGCGCATGTCAGAGATCGTCACCCAGAGCGGGAGCCCGGTCGCGTTCATGGCGTGCGGCCGGGGGACCGGCTGAGCCGAACGGCTCAGCACCGCGCCCCACCGGACCCGTTCAGGGGACGACGGCGAGCGACTCCGACGCCGCCTCGCGCTGCGCCATCCGCCGCAACGGCCCGTCCACCGCAACCAGCTCCTCGTACCGCCCGCGCTGCACCACCCGTCCCCGGTCCAGCACGAGCACCTCGTCCACCGCCTCCAGACCCGCCAGCCGGTGGGTGATGAGCAGCGTCGTGCGGCCCTCGGTGGCGGCCAGCAGGTCGGCGGTGAGCACGTCGGCCGTCGGCAGGTCGAGGTGCTCGGCGGGCTCGTCGAGCACCAGGACGGGGAAGTCGGCCAGCAGCGCCCGGGCCAGGGCCAGTCGCTGCCGCTGCCCTCCGGACAGCCGCGCCCCGTGCTCGCCGACGAGCGTGTCGAGCCCTGCGGGCAGGCGGTCGGCCCAGTCCAGCAGCCGGGCCCGGCCGAGCGCGGCACGCAGGTCGTCCTCGCTGGCGTCCTTCCTGGCCAGCAGCAGGTTCTCGCGCAGCGAGCTGTCGAAGAGGTGCGCGTCCTGCGCGCACATCCCGACGAGCGCGCGGACGTCGTCACCGGCGAGCGCGCAGGCGTCCACGCCCGCGAGTGTGTACGCGCCCGTGCGAGGGTCGAGGAACCGCAGCAGCACCTGGGCCAGGGTCGTCTTGCCGGAGCCGGAGGGCCCGACCACGGCGATCCGGCGGCCCTCGTCGAGGGTCAGGTCCAGCCCGGCGAGCGCGTCCCGGTCCTGTCCCGCGTACCGCGCGGCAAGCCCCTTGACGACCAGCGGGAACGGCGACGCGGGCGCCTGCCGCGGCCGCTCCGGCTCCGCCACCGGCTCCACACTGTCCAGCACCTCGAAGACACGTTCGGCACTGCGGCGCACCCGCTGCCGGTACTGCACGGCGAGCGGCAGTCCCAGCACGGCCTCGAAGGCGGCGAGCGGGGTCAGGACGACGACCGCCATGGCGACGCCCTCCAGCCGCCCGGCAGCGACGGCCTGCGCCCCCACCAGGGCCGCGGCCGTGACCGTCAGGCCGGAGGCCAGCGCGGTGAGCCCGTCGCCGAGTGCCGTGGCGGTGGCGGCGCGCGAGGCGATCCGGGTGAGCGCCCCGTCGGCCTCACGGGCCTTGGCCGTCCGCGCGGGCAGGGCACCGGCGACGGTCAGCTCCGCGGTTCCGGTGAGCAGATCGGCCACCCGGGTCGCCAGCGTTCCGCGGGCCGGCGCCAGCCGGTACTCGGCCCGCCGGGCCACGGCACCGGTGAGCAGCGGTACGCCCACGCCCGCGGCCAGCAGCCCGGCCGCGAGCAGAGCACCGGCCTCGGGCAGCAGCCACGCCGTGAAGCCGACGGAAGCGGCCGAGACGACGACGGCCGCCCCGGCCGGCAGCAGCCACCGCAGCCAGTAGTCCTGCAACGCGTCCACGTCCGCCACCAGCCGCGCGAGCAGGTCGCCCCGGCGCGTCCGGCGCAGCCCGGCGGGTGCGAGCCGCTCCAGCCTGCGGAACACGGCGACCCTGGTGTCCGCCAGCATCCGCAGCACGGCGTCGTGCGACACGAGCCGCTCGGCGTACCGGAAGACGGCCCGCCCGATACCGAAGGCCCGCGTCGCCGTCACGGCCAGCATCAGGTACAGCACGGGCGGCTGCTGCGAGGCCCGGGAGATCAGCCACCCGGAGGTGGCCATGAGCCCCACGGCACTGCCGAGTGCGAGACTCCCGAGCAGCAGCGCGAGCCCGAGACGGCCGCGCCGGGCGCCGGACAGGGCGCGGACACGTGCGAGGACACCGCGGGAGGCGGGCACGTCGACGGAGGCGGCCGGGCCGGCCGGAGCAACCGGCACCGACGGGCCGGGCTCGGCCGGCCGCTCCCCGCGGGTCGTCACCGACGCGGCGGACACCCCGGATGCCCCCGGCTCCGCCGCCCGCACCACCCGTTCCGCCATCTCCGGTGCCGCCGGCCGCACCACCGGTTCGGCCGCCTCCGGTTCCGTCAGTCGCACCACCCGGTCCGCCACTCCCAGCAGCGCCGGCCGGTGGGCCACCAGCAGCACGGTCCGTCCGGCCGCCAGCCGTCGCACCGCCGCCACGACTTCCGCCTCGGTGGCCCCGTCCAGAGCCGCCGTCGGCTCGTCGAGGAGCAGCACGGGCCGGTCCGCGAGGAACGCCCGGGCCAGCGCGAGCCGCTGCCGCTGCCCGGCGGACAGCCCCGCCCCGTCCTCGCCGAGCACGGTGGCGAGGCCCTCGGGGAGCGCGTCCACGAACTCCAGCGCCCCGGCGTCCCGCAGCGCCCGCCGCACGGCCTCGTCGTCCGCGCCGGGCCGCGCCAGCCGCACGTTCTCGGCGATGGTCCCGGCGTACAGGTGCGGCCGCTGCGGCAGCCAGGCGATCCGGGACCGCCACTGCTCCAGGTCGGCGTCGGCGAGATCGACTCCCCCGGCCCGGACCCGGCCCTCGGCCGGAGCGACGAATCCGAGCAGGACGCCGAGCAGCGTCGACTTGCCGGCACCGCTCGGGCCGACCAGCGCGACCGTCTCCCCGGGCTCGACCCGGAAGCTCACCCGGGACACCGCGTCACCCGACCGCCCCGGGTACCGGACGGTCACGTCCTCGAAAGCCAGCGCGCCCTCGGGCACGGCCCGGGACCCGGACGCCGGGACAGGTGTCTCCAGGACCTCGAAGATCTCCTCGGCCGCGGCGAGCCCTTCCGCCGCCGCGTGGTACTGCGCGCCGACCTGCCGCAACGGCAGATACGCCTCCGGGGCCAGGATCAGGATGACGAGGCCGATGTACAGGTCCATCTCGCCGTGCACCAGCCGCATGCCGATCGTCACGGCGACCAGGGCCACCGAGATCGTCGCCAGTAGCTCCAGAGCGAAGGAGGAGAGGAAGGCGATCCGCAGCGTCCGCATGGTCGCCCGCCGGTACTCGCCAGTGATCCGCCGGATGGACTCGGCCTGGGCCTTGGCCCGGCCGAAGACCTTCAGCGTGGGCAGCCCCGCGACGACGTCCAGGAAGTGTCCCGACAACCGCGACAGCAGCCGCCACTGCCGGTCCATCCGGGACTGGGTGGCCCAGCCGATCAGCATCATGAAGACCGGGATCAGCGGCAGGGTGCCCACGATGACGGCCGCCGAGACCCAGTCCTCGGTGACGATCCGCGCCAGCACCGCCACCGGCACGACCACCGCCAGACCCAGCTGCGGCAGGTACCGCGAGAAGTAGTCGTCGAGTGCGTCGACGCCCCGGGTGGCCAGGGCGACCAGCGAACCGGTCCGCTGCCCGCTCAGCCAGCCCGGTCCCAGCCGGGTGGCCCGCTCCAGCAGCCGGCCCCGCAGCTCCGACTTCACCGCAGCGCTCGCCCGGTGCGCGGCGAGCTCGGTGAGCCATCCGACCAGCGCCCGCCCCACCGCGACGGCGACCAGGAGCAGCAGGGGGGTGCCGAGTGCGGACACCGCCCTGCCATGCTGGAAGGCGCCGACCACCACCTCGGCGATGAGCATCGCCTGCGCGATGACCAGCCCGGCCCCGAGCGCCCCCAGGGCGACGACCGCCACCAGGAAGCCGCGGGTGGCACGAGCGTGGCGGAGCAGACGCGGATCGATTGGTTTCACGTGAAACACACCTCAGTGCGCGGGGTCGGCGATGTGCTGGGTACCGATCCGCTTGCGGAAGACCCAGTAGGTCCAGCCCTGGTAGACCATCACGACCGGCGTGGCGACCGCCGCGCACCACGTCATGATCTTCAGCGTGTACGGGCTGGACGAGGCGTTGGTGACCGTCAGGCTCCAGTCCGGGTTCAGCGTCGAGGGCATCACGTTCGGGAACAGCGTCAGGAACAGCACCGCCACCGTGGCCACGATGGTGAGGCCCGAGAGCGTGAACGCCCAGCCCTCTCGCCCGGCCCGCGCCGCGAGCAGCGCCGTCACCAGCGACGCCACGGCCACGGCGACGGCGACGAGCGACGCCCCGTCACCCCGGTCGGCCTGCGTCCACAGCAGGAAGGCGACGGCCAACAGGGCGGTCACCGCTCCGACGCGCAGCGCCAGCGTCCGCGCCCGCTCCCGGATCTCCCCGACGGTCTTGAGACCGACGAACACCGTGCCGTGGAAGGTGAACAGCGACAGCGTGACCAGACCACCCAGCAGCGCGTACGGGTTGAGCAGGTCCAGGACCCCACCGGCGTAGTTGAAGTCCTGGTCGATCTTCACGCCGCGCACGATGTTGCCGAAGGCCACGCCCCACAGGAAGGCCGGCAGCAGCGAGGTCCAGAAGATCGCCGTCTCCCAGTTGCGCTGCCAGTTCTCCTCGGGCCGCTTGACCCGGTACTCGAAGGCCACACCCCGGACGATGAGGCAGACCAGGATGAGCAGCAGGGGCAGGTAGAAACCGGAGAACAGCGTGGCGTACCACTCGGGGAAGGCAGCGAAGGTCGCGCCGCCCGCCGTGAGCAGCCACACCTCGTTGCCGTCCCAGACGGGCCCGATGGTGTTGATCAGCACCCGCTTCTCGGGCCGGTCGCGGGCGAGCAGCCTGGTGAGCACTCCGACCCCGAAGTCGAAGCCCTCCAGGAAGAAGTAGCCGGTCCACAGGACGGCGATCAGGACGAACCAGACGTTGTGCAGTTCCATGACGTGCGGCTCCCTCGGCCTAGTAGGAGAAGGCCATCGGCTTGTCGGCGTCACGGAGGTCGCCGCCGATCTTCTTGGGCGGGTCGAGGTCGGCGTCGGTGAGCTCGGGCGGGCCCGCCTTGACGTACTTGACCAGCAACTTGACCTCGATGACGGCGAGGATCGCGTACAGGACCGTGAACACGATCATCGAGGTGAGGACCTCCGCCTGGGAGACACCGGGGGAGACCGCGTCCCGCGTCTGGAACAAGCCGTAGACGACCCACGGCTGGCGGCCCATCTCGGTGAAGATCCAGCCCCAGGAGTTGGCGATCAGCGGGAAGGCCATCGTCCAGACCGCCACCAGCCAGTACAGGCGGGTCAGGCGCGGCCGGAGCGGCTTCCGGAAGACGACCAGATGCGGCACCTCGTCCTCCCCGGTCCGCCAGGCCGCCGGCAGCAGGAACTTCTTCCGGGTGAGCCACAGCCCCAGCAGACCGATCGAGAACGACGCCATGCCGAAGCCGATCATCCAGCGGAAGCCCCAGTAGGCGACCGGGACGATGGGCTTGTAGTCGCCCGGGCCGAACTCCTCCTGGAGCGCCTTGTTGGTGTCGTTGATGCCCGGCACGTACGACTCGAAGTCGCTGTGGGCCAGGAAGGAGAGCAGGCCGGGTATCTCCAGGGCGACCTTGTTGTGGCCCTCGTCGACGTCCCCGTACGCGAACACCGAGAAGGGCGCCGGCCTCTCGCCGTCCCACAGCGCCTCGGCGGCGGCCATCTTCATCGGCTGCTGCTCGTACATGACCTTGCCCAGGGTGTCCCCGCTGACCGCGGTGAGCAGGCCGCCCACGGCGACCGTGACCAGGCCGAGCCGGAGCGAGGTCCGCATCACCGGGATGTGCTTCTTGCGCAGGAGGTGGAAGGCGGCGATGCCCACCATGAAGGCGCCGCCCGTGAGGAACGCCGCGGAGAAGCTGTGGAAGACCTGGTTGAGCGTGGTGTTCTGGGTCAGCACCAGCCAGAAGTCGGTGAGCTCGGCCCGGCCCTTGTCCTCGTTGATCCGGTAGCCGACCGGGTGCTGCATCCACGAGTTCGCGGCGAGAATGAAGTACGCCGACAGCAGTGTGCCGATCGAGACCATCCAGATGCAGGCCAGGTGGATCTTCTTCGGCAGCTTGTCCCAGCCGAAGATCCACAGGCCGATGAAGGTGGACTCGAAGAAGAAGGCGATCAGGGCCTCGAAGGCGAGCGGCGCACCGAAGACGTCACCGACGAAGCGGGAGTAGTCCGACCAGTTCATGCCGAACTGGAACTCCTGCACGATGCCGGTGACCACACCCATGGCGATGTTGATCAGGAACAGCTTGCCCCAGAACTTGGTCGCCCGGAGGTACTTCTCCTTCTCCGTGCGGACCCAGGCGGTCTGCAGCCCGGCCGTGAGCGCGGCCAGCGAGATCGTCAGGGGGACGAACAGGAAGTGATAGACGGTGGTGATGCCGAACTGCCATCGCGCCAGGGTCTCCGGCGCCAAAGCCAGGTCCACGTCGCCGCTCCTTACCTACGCTTGTGAAAGCGTTCACATTCACAAGCCATTATGCAGCACGCACTTTCGACGCATGGACGGGGGCCCGTGTGACGCTCGTCAACCCCGCGCCGGAGCGCACGAGCCCGTGCACACCGGCAGGTTTCACGTGAAACGGGCCTGTCTGTCCTCGAAAGGAACGGCGACGGCGCCGCACATGCGTCGAGCCGGTCGGCGACCCCACCGACCGGCTCGTACCGCGACCTCTGCTCAGCCGCTACAGCTCCTTGGGGAACCCTTCCGCCACCTTCAGGAAGATGTCATTCGCCTCGGCCTCCCCGACCGTCACCCGCACGCCCTCGCCGGGGAACGGCCGGATCACCACACCGGCCTGCTCACACGCCTCCGCGAAGGCCACCGTGCGCTCCCCCAGCCTGAGCCACACGAAGTTGGCCTGGGTCTCGGGCACCGTCCAGCCCTGGGCGCGCAGCCCGTCGACCACGCGCGTGCGCTCGCACACCAGCGAGCCGACCCGCCCCAGCAGCTCGTCCTCGGCCCGCAGCGAGGCGATCGCCGCCTCCTGCGCGAGCTGCGTCACGCCGAACGGCACCGCCGTCTTGCGCAGCGCCGCCGCCACCGGTTCATGGGCGATGGCGAAGCCGACCCGCAGCCCGGCGAGGCCGTACGCCTTGGAGAAGGTCCGCAGGACGCAGACATTGGGCCGGTCACGGTACAGCTCGACGCCGTCCGGAACCTCGGGGTCGCGGATGAACTCGCGGTAGGCCTCGTCGAGCACCACCAGGACGTCACGGGGGACCCGGTCGAGGAAGCGCTCCAGCTCCGCCCGGCGCACGACCGTGCCGGTCGGGTTGTTGGGGTTGCAGACGAAGATCAGCCGGGTCCGGTCGGTGACGGCGTCGGCCATCGCGTCCAGGTCGTGCACGTCACCGGCGGTCAGCGGCACCTGCACCGAGGTCGCGCCGCTGATCTGGGTGATGATCGGGTAGGCCTCGAAGGACCGCCAGGCGTAGATCACCTCGTCGCCGGGGCCGGAGGTGGCCTGGACGAGCTGCTGGGCGACACCGACCGACCCGGTACCGGTGGCCAGGTGGGACAGCGGCACGCCGAACCGCTCGGACAGCTCGTTCATCAGCCCGGTGCAGGCCATGTCCGGGTAGCGGTTGAAGGAGCAGGCCGCCGCCGTCACGGTCTCCAGCACGCCGGGCAGCGGCGGGTAGGGGTTCTCGTTGGAGGACAGCTTGTAGGCCACCGGCCCGCCGGCCGCGGCCGGCTTGCCGGGCTTGTAGGTGGGGATCCCCTCCAGCTCGGCGCGCAGCTTCGGGCTCGTCTCGCTCACCGCAGTCCTCCTCGCGAAGACCGGCGGCCCCTGTCCGCCGCCGACAACCAATGCTCCTCACCTTATGAGGATTCGGCGCCACTGCGTATAGCCGCGTCGAACCGGCGGGCGTCGGCCTCCGGCGTCCCACCGGCATCAGGGGCATCACCGTACGAAGGCGTACGAATTCAGGGGCGCGCCGCACATATATCTACGCGCCGGTGGTGCACGCCCTGGCGCGCATCCCCCGTGCAGGTGAGTTGAGACCTCTTCGCAACCTCGGCCCCTTGGCAGGCCCGCGCGGGCCGACAAGTCACGTACTGGCATGAGAGGGCTCAACACCTTTACTTTCCACGGCAATTGAGCCTTGATGATCATGCAGAAACGTGCCTGTCAACGCGTGCATATGCGTCCGCACTACCCCACCGCATGAGCCCTACTATCGGCTCGCCATGACAGCAGCAGGGAAGCACCAGGTGAGCCGCGCGGAAACCTCACGGCGAGGCAGCCGGTCGGGTCGGGCGGGTATCAGAGACGTGGCCGCCGCCGCCGGAGTCTCCATCACGACCGTCTCCGACGCCCTCAACGGCAAGGGCCGGCTCCCGGACGCCACCCGGCGCCACGTCCGCGAGGTCGCCGACCGGCTGGGCTACCGGCCCTCGGCCGCGGCCCGGACCCTCCGTACCGGCAAGTCCGGCCTCATCGGCCTGACCGTCACCACGTACGGGGATGAACCTTTCACCTTCACGGAGTTCGCGTACTTCGCCGAGATGGCGCGCGCGGCGACCTCCGCCGCGCTCGCCCGCGGCTACGCCCTCGTCATCCTGCCCGCGACCTCCCGCCACGACGTGTGGTCCAACGTCGCCCTGGACGGCACGGTCGTCATCGACCCCTCCGACCAGGACCCCGTCGTCAGCGAACTCGTCCGGCAAGGCCTCCCGGTCGTCTCGGACGGCCGCCCGGCCGGCACGCTGCCCGTCACGGCCTGGGTCGACAACGACCACGAGGCCGCCGTGCTGGGCATCCTCGACCACCTGGCCGACGCCGGAGCCCGCCGCATCGGCCTGCTGACCGGCACGACCACGGACACGTACACCCACCTGTCGACCACGGCCTACCTGCGCTGGTGCGAGCGCGTCGGCCAGGACCCGGTGTACGAGGCCTACCCGGCGCACGACCCGTGCGCGGGCGCCGTCGCCGCCGACCGGCTGCTCGCCCGGCCGGACCGCCCCGACGCGGTCTACGGACTGTTCGACCCGAACGGCACCGATCTGCTCGCCGCCGCCCGCCGCTACGGCCTGCGCGTCCCCGACGACCTGCTGCTCGTCTGCTGCAGCGAGTCCACCGTGTACGCCAACACCGAGCCGCCGATCACCACGCTCTCCCTGAAGCCGCGCCGTATCGGCACGGCGGTGGTGCAGCTGCTGATCGACGCCATCGAGGGTGTGGAATCCGACCATCCGGTGGAGCAGGTGATACCGACGGAGCTGATCGTGCGCACCTCGTCCCAGCGACGCCCGCCGCGCACGACGGTCAGCCCGCCGCGCACACCCGAGGAGACGTAGGCCCGCACTCGGGTCACGGGACACGGCCGCCACTCGGCGGACATGGTCCCCCAGGCCGGGTCGGGGAGGTCGCTGCCGGGCCCGGGGGGCCGCACTCCTGGGGAGAAACGGGGCCGGTCCCCCGGAGAGAAGGAACCGTTCTCGCGAAGAGAAGGCGAGCGAGGACGGTCACACGGTGGGCGAAGCCCGGCGCAATCGGGGCGAAAGCCGCAGTGAACTGGAGTCTTGCTCTGATTCACCACCCCTGGGTCATCACATGGCGCGATCCGCATTCCTATGATGGGCCCACGACACCGGCGGGCCGCTACGACCAGGCAGTCCGATGCGGTGCAGATGCGGCGCGATGGTGGAGGGGTCGATGACTCAGGGGGCCGGTCAGGGACCCGAGGTGGAGCGGACGGCGACGTTGCGCGACTTCCGGGTGCCCGCGTACGTCCACGAGACCGGTCCGTACGTCCACAGCGTCCACCCAGGGGACGTCGCCCCGCCGCCCGAGGAGACCTATCCCGAGGGATACACGCCGACGCAGCGCGACCTTCCCGTCGTCAACCGGGGCGACACTGTCCAGGTGACCGTCGACCCCGAGCCCGCCGCCGCGCCCGCCACGACCGGGCAGGGCCCGCTGTACGTCGTGGGCGACGTGCACGGCTACCTCGACCAGCTGGTGGCCGCCCTCCAGGAGAAGGGCCTGCTCGACGCCGCCGGCAACTGGTGCGCGGGCACCGCCCGGCTGTGGTTCCTCGGCGACTTCACCGACCGCGGCCCGGACGGCATCGGCGTCATCGACCTGGTCATGCGGCTGTCCGCCGAGGCCGCCGCGGCCGGCGGTTACTGCAAGGCGCTCATGGGCAACCACGAGCTGCTGCTGCTCGGCGCCAAGCGCTTCGGCGACACCCCCGTCAACTCCGGCGCCGGCACCGCCACCTTCCAGGCGGCCTGGCTGCTCAACGGCGGCCAGAAGACCGACATGGACCGCCTCCAGGACCACCACCTGCAGTGGATGGCCCGGCTCGATGCCCTCGAGGAGGTCGACGGCCACCTGCTCGTGCACTCCGACACCACCGCCTACCTCGACTACGGCCGCTCCATCGAAGAGGTCAACGACACCGTCCGCGAGACGCTGACCCGCAACGACGCGGACGAGGTCTGGGACCTGTTCCGCAAGTTCACCAAGCGGTTCTCCTTCCGGGACGAGGGCGGCGCGGACGCCGTGCGCTCCCTGCTCGATACGTACGGCGGCACCCGGATCGTTCACGGCCACAGCCCGATCCCTTACCTGCTGGGCGAAGTCGGCTCCGAGGAGGACGAGGACGGCACCGACCCCGTCGTCGAAGGACCGCACGTCTACGCCGACGGACTCGCCATCGCGATGGACGGCGGCGTGACCATGGCCGGAAAGCTGCTGGTCCAGCAACTGCCGCTGGCCACGTGAACGTTCACCGGGCCCCCGCGTCCCGTCACAGGACCGGACCGGTGAAGGGCCAATTTCGGTAAACCCCCTGTCACCGGCCACCGTCGCCGCTCTACCATCGGCTTATCCGTAGCAGGCTCCCCTCCGTTTCTGCCCGACGGCTCGTCAGCATGCCGAGTCACAAGCCCTACGGAGCATCGGGGGATGCACATGAACAGCGTTCCGCAGCACCTGCTGAGCGAGGACCGCCAGGAATACGAGCGGATCCTCGATGAGGCGCTGCGCTCCGCACCACACCGCCCGGACCTGGCCGCCGTCGGACAGCGGCTCAACTCCGAACAGCTGCGCACCATGGCGCTGAACGCCACCGCGCTCATCACGGCCGCCGCGTCGGCCGAGTACACGCACTACGTCAAGGTCCGCGACGAACTCCGCCGGCCGGCGTCGTCGCACACGCCGGCCGTGCGCGAGTCCGGCTCCGCCGAGCAGGGCACGGACGGCTCCGGGCTCGCCGCCACGATGGGGGAGGTCGCGGTCGCGGCCGAGACCACCGGCGCGGGCGCGGTCGCCGTCGTCGCCGTCCTCGCCCCCGTCCTGGCCGGCACCGCCGCGGCGATCTTCCTGCTCGTCGGTTACCTCCTGCAGATGCTCGACCCGGAGCAGGGGTTCGCCCGGACCATGCTCACCACGGGCTGGGTCTTCGGCGCCGTGACCGCGGTGGCGATCCTCGTCGCCGCGGTGGGACTGCTGCTCACCGCCCTGCGCAACAAGCCGTCGGCCGAAGGCGGTTCCTACGGCGCGCTCCGCGAGGAGGTGGAACAGGCCAGAGACGCCTGGCGGGAGGCGCTGCTGGAGCGCGGCATCCTGCCCTTCCTGCGGGAGGCGCTCGCCGATCCGGGTGCGGCCTCCGCACTGCACCCCACGTCCACCTCCGCGCCGGTCAGCCGCATGCCCCACCTCGGCTACGACCGCCCGGGGTTCACCAGCCCGGACGACGGCAGCCGCGGCTCGCGGCCGAGCTTCAGCAGCCCGGACTACACCAGTCCGGACTTCGGAGGACCGGAGCACCAGCCGGAGTAGCCGTCGGCGCGCACGCCCAGCGCCCGTCGGCCTGCGCTCCCCTGCGCGGACGAGCTTCAGGGAGCGCAAGCCGGGCACCTCGGCGCGCGCCGGCGACCGCATCCGCACAGGCGTCCCGGGACCATGCCCTCCCCGATCAGGGCGGACGTCCGGATCCGGCCGAGGGACACGTCCGCCAGCGGGCGCCGACTCGTCTGCGCGACGGCGCCCACGAACCCGCTGGACCACCTGCACCCCGCCCTGGCCAGGACCCCTGCGGTCCTCGGGCTGGGGCCCCGCCCCTACCAGGGCCCTGCGGTCCTCGGGCAGGGCGGGCGCCGCCGTGCTGATTCCGTGACGCGGCCGTGAGGCCGGGTCAGTCCGCGATCGGCAGGTACACGCGGTTGCCGCTCGCCGCGAACTCCTTCGACTTCTGCGCCATGCCCTCCTCGATCTCGGTCCGGCTGCCGCCGTGTTCACGGCGGATGTCCTGGGAGATCCTCATGCTGTAGAGCATTACTCAACCCCACACATGCGCTGCGGTCGTCCCAGCAGCCCAGCCATGGACCGAGGGGAACACCTGGGCAAGCGCGAGGAGTTGGTCAGCAAGCTGCGAGGTACGCCCGAGGGACTGCCGTCCGTCGAGAAAGTGCGCACCATGCTGGCTTCCGACCCGGAGCTGAAGTGCGTCGTCTGCTACGCACGGATCTCGTTCGAGGGCCGGGTAAAGGACGCCCACGGCGTCGAGGACCAGCACCGGGACATGACCGAGACCGCCCGCAGGTTCGGATGGCTCGTCGTCTACCGCTACATGGACAACGACAAGAGCGCGAGCAAGGAGAACAGCGTTCGCGATGACTTCGAACAGCTGCTCGCCGATCTTGCTGCCGGGACGACGCCGGACGGGTACCCGATCCACGGCGTCATGGCGGTCAACGACGACCGGCTGTACCGGCGCCCGAGTGACTGGGAGCGGTACCTGAAGGCGTTCACCACGCAGGAAGGACGCGTCTACCACGACTCGAACGGCATCCAGGACCTCTATGCCGAAGGCTTCGAGATCAAAGGGCTTCTGGGGGTTGCCATGTCCCTCAGCGAGACGAGGAAGAAGGAGCGTCGGAGCAGGAACAGCCACCGCAGCCGTGCGATCCGTGGGCAGTCGGTAGCGGCATGGCGCCCCTTCGGATGGGAGGACGACAAGGTCTCCTTGCGCCCGGACGAGGCGGAAGCCATCCGTCAGGCGGTGAAGGACGTGATCGCGGGTGCCTCCATTTCCGAGATCACGCGCCGGTGGAAGGAGGCCGGCTTCATCACGAGTCGCGGGAACGCCTTCCAGTACCAGACTGTCAAGCAGGTCCTGGTGAACGCGCGGCTGTGTGGATATCGCGAGATCAAGGGCGAACTTGTCCGTGACGGCGATGATCAGCCCATCGTGGGCGAGTGGGAGCCGATCATCACTCCGAAGGAGTGGTTCGCGGTCACGGCCAAGATCAGGGAACGTGGCCGCGGAACCGGGATGCCGCGCGGTGGACTGGTCCACAAGTACCTGCTCACCGGCATCTTGCGGTGCGGCCACGTGCTGGAGGACGGCACGGTCTGCAACAACAAGATGATCGGGATCAAGGCGAACGACTGGCTCAAGTACCGGCACGCCTACATGTGCAAGAAGACCGTGGACGGCGGCTGCAACAAGACCTACAAGCGTGGCGACAAGACGGACAAAGTCATCGAGGAACTGGTCATCGCCAAGTTGGAGCGCGATGCGGCCAGCAAGGCCCAGGACGTACCGGACTGGGACAAGGCCGATGCCCTGGAGCGAGCCGTCAGGAGCCGCAACGAGCTGGAGCGGCGTTGGCACGACGACGAGGACACGGACATCGACGATGAGACGTTCTTCCGCAATCTCCCGGTCCTCGAACGGCGGATCAAGGAGCTTCGTGCGGACCAGCGGGCGCACGAAGCCCTGAAGGCGGAGGCCGAGGAGGCCAAGGAAGACGTCAGGAACTCGTGGCGGTCGAAGACGCTCACGCAGAAGCGCGAGGCGATCAAGAAGGTCTTGAGCGCCGTGATCGCAGTACCGGGTGGCAAGGGCAACAAGACATTCGACCCTGATCTACTCAGGCCTGTGTGGCGGACTTCCGAATGAGCTGAAGTCCGAGGATCTCCCCCACGCTCCGCAGCTGATCATCGGAGAGTGGGGGAGAGTCGCGTAGCTGTCGCTCGATCCAAGCGCGTACTGCTGCTTCCTCGCGATCATCGCTGGTCTTCGCCGAAGGAGTACTCAGCTGGCATCACCGCTAGCTCGGAGAGCCTCCCGCGCGATGGCGCGGTTCTCAGCGATGTCATCTGCGATTCCGGCGGCGATGAGCGCAGCACCCGGGGTATGGCCGGAGCCGACGTAGCGCCAGTGCCTGTCCGTGACCGTCCCGAGGACGTCGACACCGCCTACGTGCTGGGCGCGTTCGGCCCGCAGTGCCGCGAAGGTGGTGGAGTAGGCGCGGGACTTGGTGAGGATGTGGCCCGTGTAGCCCAGCGTGTGAGCCCACGTGCGCAGGTTCAGGGGTTCGAACTCGGGCAGGCCGCCCAGGCGCCAACAGGTCCGCATGAGAGTACGGACGTGTGCGTTCACGGACGCAGCCTCGATGTCATCCCAGGTAGTGACCCTGTAGTCGATGCCGGCGCCTGTCTCGCTCGCTCCCTTAGTGACGTACTTGGCCACGTAGGCGGCTACGGCATCATCGTCAGGTCCGTCGCCGTCGGCATGTAGTGGGCGCACGTCGACTTGGGCCCCCCAGCGCAGAACCAGCTCACCCACGGCGGGGCTGTACGGCGTACGGACCAGGACACGGCGAGCGGAGGCGCGTACGGCCTCGATGAGTCGGTCCGCGGCCCAGGGCGGGGGTGCGTCCGCCGGTCCGTTCGGGCCGTCGAGGCGGACGACTGCATGCACGTGGACAGCCGCTCGCTTCTGGTACTCGGCGACGCGGTCGAAGGACAGCCGGGCGTGGTCCCGGAAGTGGGACTGTACGAGGCCGACCGAGGAGGCCAGGCGCCGCTGTACGTCGATGACGAACCGGTCCCACAGCTTGGAAGCGTGCGCATGCCACAGCACGTGGCCGGTGTAGTCGTAGCAGTCGGCACACAAGGGCTTGCCGACGGAGGGATCATCGGGACCGTGGACAGCGCCGCAGCCCCGAGGACGGCCGTGTGCGCATGTCCCACGGTCACGACGAGGCCGACACAGCTCCCCGGTTCGGTGCACGTGACCGAAGGACGGGGCAGTCAGAGTGACGAAGAGCCGGGGACGGTGGCGGACTGTGGCAGGGACGTTCTTGCCGCCGAGGAGGCCCGCGCGGACGAGGTGGAAGGTGTCGCCCGCGTGGAGGCGTGAGCATGCGGGGCAGACGGTTGCCCGGCGGTTGCGGCAGCGCACAAGAAGGCGTTCGCCGGGTTCGGTGCCGGTGTCGTAGTGGCGGAGGATTTCGCCGGTTGTACCGTCCAGGGTGGTGGTGGAACCGGAGAGGTGGACGGGGTGGGAGCAGCCGCCGGTGGCAGTGATCTGCTCCAACAGGCGGGGGAAGTTCGGGTCTTGGGCGAGGTTGATTGCGTCGCGGTCTGCTTCGGACAGCTGACGCAGGCGCGCCGCGCGGTTGAGAACGGCGCGCCTATCAGCCGGGGTGAGCTCCGGGGGGATGGTGGTGACCTTCCGGGGTGGGCCGCCGCAGCGGCACGGTGGGTGGGTAGGTGCGCGTTGTCGGTCATGGGGATCGCCTTCCTTGTGGGGTCGGGCGGAGCGAAGTTCAGCGGATGGTTCCGGTGCCCCGGCAGACGCGGCAGCGCCTCTGCCGTCCACTCCAGGTCCTACGGGCTCCGTCGCCCTTGCAGTGGGGGCACCTCACGCGGGGCATGGGCATGCCGTTGCGTTCCCTTCTCTGGTCAGGTGTGGGAGAAGCCGTTGATCAGCCACGTGACGAGGCCGTGGACGGTGTAGATCACAGGGGTCTGGCCGAGGTAGAGGCCGAAGAGGCCGACGCAGACCGCTTCCCAGGCGCGCACGTCACGGGAGCGGACGAGGAGGACGGTGATGATCCCGAAGACCACCGCGAACGTGAACGCCGTACCTTCGCTGATCACTTGTCGTCTCCTTCCGGCGCCGCAAGGGCACGGTTGAGCGCGGGCAGATCCGGGGTGAGTGCTGCGTGCTTCCGAGCCGTTGAGACGGCCTCTTCCGTGGGCGTGAGGTGGGATCGGGTGCGGCTCCAGCTGCCGTCCGGGCCGGTGCACACGGCCACGCCCCGTTCCTCTGCCGTGATGGCCTGCGCGACGGTCACGGCGTCCTTGTTCAGGTCGCCCAGGGTCATCTCTGCCGTGCCGGGATCGTTCACCCGGTGGCAGATCCGGCCGCCGAGCTGAGCCCGCAGGGCGGTGACGCCGGGCCCCAGGTCGGAGCCGACCCGCTGTCCGGCCACCACCAGGTGGACACCGAGCGCCGCCCCGAGCTGGGCCAGCCGCAGCAGCAGCGTGGAGCATTGCTCGGTTTCTGCTTTGCTCTCGCGGCGGCCGTCGGACAGGTACAGCTCTGCGATCTCGTCAACGATCACGACGACCGGCACAGGCCGGAGCTTGTCGGGCAGCTCCCATATGGAGCGCACACCGGCCGACCGGCACACGCTCATTCGTTCCTGCATGTCGAGGGCGAGCGCGCTGAGGACCGCGACCGCTTCGCGTCGGCTGGTCGCCAGTGCACTCAGCCGCCCGGCGAACAGACCGAGTTCCATGCCGCCCTTGCAGTCGATGCCGACCAGGGCGACGGGCTGCGGTGCAAGCTGGGTGATCAGCCGGGCCAGCAGGGTGGACTTGCCGGACCGCGTCGCCCCGGCAATGAGCCAGTGCGGCACGAGCCGCAGGTTCATCACCCAGGCGCCGCCGCTCTCCAGTGCGCCGATGAGCGCGGAGAGCAGTTCGGTGGGGGCGGTGGCTAATCCGGGCCGCTGGAGCGGATCACTGGCCATCGCCGACAGCAGGACGAGCCCGCGTTCCGGCGAGGTCACGCGCACCGCGTGAACCTTCCACGCATGGACGAACGCGTCGGCAGCCTTGAGGTAGGTCGCCGGAGTCTGCCCCGCGTGCAGTTGGACAGCCACGGTCAGCCCCATGCGGGTAGCCCGCGGAAACGAGATCCGTGGAGCCGCCGGCCGAACCGGATCCCCCTTGACCAGCAGGTGCCCGATGAGCGTGCGCGCCGGGAGGCGCGAGACGGACAGGTCGTTGAGCAGAGCAACCCTGCGCCAGGTGAGCACCACCCGGCACGCGGTCGCGGGGTAGCGGACCACGTACCAGTGCCAAGCCGGACGGTGGCGCCGCACCAGGTCACCGACGACCAGCACCCAGGCCAGTACCGCCAGGGCGAGGGCGAGCAGAGTCGGCCCCATCACGCGTCACCGCCCTTGCCCTGTGCCGCTGATCCGTGCGCGGGCATGATCGTGTCGGCGCGGAAGCTGACGCCGTTGCGGTCGCCCATCGACCAGACGAACGCCGTCAATCCGGTGACCTTGACGACCTGGCCCGCTTCGAGCCCTTTGGGCTCACCGCTCACGGCGATCTCGATCACGGAGATACGCCGTCCGTCCGGCCGCACGGTGACGGCCACGCTGTAGACCGGCTTGCCGTCCCGGTCCTTCTTCACCTCCTGCGTTTCCGAGTTGCTGAACTTCACTTCGGGCGCGTTGGCACACCGCAGTACGCCGAGCCGCGCCGTGTCCACGGGAATGGACTGCATTTGCTTTGGCCTCCCTGGCCATCCGGGGCGTCAGCGAGATACTGACGTCACTTGTCCTTACGAGTTACGACTATGGAGTGCTGTACGGCGAGGGTGCAACTACTTATGCTAACGAGTGATGTCGCGCGTGCGACGTACCTACGACCTAACCCGGAGACTGTCGAGATGACGGAGATCCAGCGCCCCGGAGCCCTCTACCAGCAAGTCGCCGGCGCCATCCGCGCAGCGATCTTGTCGGGCGAGTTCGCCCCCGACTCCCTGCTTCCGTCGGAAGCCCAGCTCATGGCCCGCTACAGCGTCTCCCGCCCCACGGTTCGCAACGCCATCGCCGCACTGCGGGCGGAAGGTCTGATCGACGTGCGCCACGGCAAGGGCAGCTTCGTACGCTCCAGCGGCCAGCCCACACTCACCCTCGAACGCCGCATCAACCGCACCACAGACAGCAAGTTCGTCATGCCCAACGGCGACGCCTGGCAGGAGGCCGAGGAACCGAGCAGCTACCGCACCCGGACCACGAAAGCCACAGGTCGACTGCTGGGACTCAGTGAGGAAGAGGCCGTCTTCGGCTGCGACCGGCTCTTGATCGACACAGCCACGGGTGCCCGCGCCATGCACCGCACGCTGATTCCGTTCGAAGTCGCCGAGGCGGTTCCAGTGCTCGCTGATGAGCCGTGCCAGCCCCCGGCAGCGATCTACCAAGTGCTCACTCAGGGCGGACACAAGCTGTGGTGGTCGGAGACGGTCCGCGCCCGCATGCCGCTGCCCGACGAGCGGACCACGCTCCAGCTCCCTGACGCGACTCCGGTCCTGCACGTCGCCCGCGTCGCACACGGCGCCGACAATCGCCCCCTGACCCTCGAAGAGCTTCACATCGGCGCGGACCGTGCCGAACTCGCCTACCGGATCACCTCCGACAAGCAGCCCGCGCGACGTACCCGCGCCTGAGCGGCAACCCGCATCGGTCGAAACAGCCTTTACTTCCTCAAGGGCGCGCCTGCGGCGCGCCGGGCCGCCCGGCCGCCCCGGCCGGGCGTGCGGCGTAGACGCCGGTCCCGGCCGGTCGCCGGGCACCCCCGCCCACAGCACACCCAAGGAGTTAGGGCGTCGAACCGCTGTCGCAGGCTGGGGCGTGGTGGGCTGGGGGTCGACGGCCTCCGAGACTTTAGGCAGCCACCATGGGGCGAGCCTCGAAGAACAGGGGGCCAATCGGGCACTACAACGGGCAGGGCAACTGCCTGCCCGATTCGCCGGGCCAGCGTAAGGCCCCCTGTTCACTCGCCCCATGGCAGCTCCAGCCCAAAGTCTCTGCGGCCGGCGACGTGCCCAAGTGCCCCGCTCACCAGCGAAAAGGCTCCTCACGCTGCACCACCGTCGCGGTCCGAGCGAGCCTCCAGCATCTGAGCGAGGCGATCCACAGCGTCCGGCCAGCCCGCCAGTCGCACCACACCCCGTCCGCCCTCGTTCGCCGAGGCGACGGCCCGTACGGCGGACAGCTCGAACCCCATGCTCAGGAGCGCCCGGTTCAGGCGATCGGCTGCCACTCGTGCCTCACGCCATCCCGCGATGTAGTCGACCCCGGACACCCAGAGACCGGAGTCCGCGCCCGTCACGTTCAGACCGTCGCTCAGCCAGTCCTCACCCGAGCCAGTCACGTTGCCACCTTTGCCCTGATCTAGTAACGGATCGTCAACTTCCTTGAACCAGGGCACGAACGCAGCACGACGGCCCCGGTACCATCAGGCACCGGGGACCGCCGTGTTCCCAGCCGGGCCACCCTTCGCTTTCCAGGGCTGATGGGGTGGCCCGGTCTCGGTTTGTGGTTGTCAGGCGCGGCCCTCCGGTGTGGAGGGGAGCTCCCAGAAGTCCGGAGGAGCCGCGCCCTGGCCGAAGGGGTCAGACTCCGGCCGGTTACCGGGCCGCCGCTCGCTCCCGATCGCGAGGGAGCGAAACAGGGCGACGGCCCGGAGATCACGAGCGCGGTACGGGCTCCATTCCGTCGTTCAAGTCGAAGCGACACCAGACCGTCTTTCCGCCGCGCTCTTCCGGTGTCCACCAGACCGCCGCTGCCAGACGCTGGGCGATGAGCAGTCCACGACCGCTGTCGGGCAGCACCGCCTCAGACAGATCTCCGATCAGCCCGGGAGAGAACACCTCTCCCACCGGAAGCGGCGGAGGGGTCGAGTCCTCATCAGCGACACCGATGAAGAGCCACTTCGGAAACATCTTGAAGATCACGTCGATGCGTCGGCAGGCACCGGGGGCGGCCAGGTGCTGGTCTGGCACGGCATGGTTCACCACGTTGCCGACCAGCTCGGACACGACCAACCGGGCGTCGTCCACGACCGCACTAGCGCCAGCGCCCCGAAGGAACACAGCCGTCATGTCGCGAGCGACGCGCGCTGTGTCACCGAACTCGGCGAAGAGCGTCAGCGTCAGGAAGTGGCCGTCGGAGGACGGCTCCGGTGTCACGAACCAGTGCGCGTACGCGTCAAGCTCACCCGCCAACCGTTCAGTCTTCCCGGCATCCATCGCTTTCCCTTCCGAGGCCCCGCGGCTCTCACGGCACCGCTTGCTTCACGCAAGCCAGTACAAGGCGAGACGGATGTGACCGGGAGCGTTCACCAGGGGGTTCACGTGAACACGGGCAAAGGCAAAGGGGGTTCATCAATGAACCCTCACGGTTGATACTGCTGTGACACGATGAACACTCGCCGTCATTCTCGGGTTGGCAGGGAGGCATGAGCCGAGAGCCGAACGCGCAGTTAATCGCCGTCATGGACGAGGCGAAGGTCTCGAACAAGGGCCTGGCGAAGCGCATGAAGGACGCCGCCGCTCAGCGGGGCTTCAGTCTCGGAACAACGCACGTATCAGTACAGCGATGGCGGGACGGCGCGGGCATCCAGCCTCAGACAGCGGCACTCATGGCCGACGTGCTGAGCGCCAAACTCGGCCGCCGCATCACTCCCGGCGATCTCGGCTTCTTCGATCACAAACGGCCGGCCACTCCGGAACCCATCGGCTATCCCAGTACGGTCCCCGACGTGCTGTCGATGCTGGACGGACTCGCCCAGGAACGGGCCGACACCGTGGTGTCTGAGCAACTGACCGTCTCGGACTCAGATCTCAGCTCCGCCGTACTGTCCTGGATGATCGCGCGCCCGGACGGCATCCAGACCGACAGGCCCGCTCAGCAGCGAGTCGGCATGCGCGACGTCCGGGCAATCAGGGACGCCGCCGCCACCTTCATGCAACTCGACTTCAAGTACGGCGGAGGCCACGGCCACAAGGCACTACGCCACTACTTCCGCCATGAGGTCCTGCCCCTGCTCAACGCCAGCTACAGCGAGAAGGTAGGCACGGCCTTGTTCGGGGCCGCCGCCGAGGTTTCCCAGTTGCTCGCGTGGACCGCGTACGACTCCGGAAACCACCGGCTCGCCCACCGCTATCTCACGTCGACACTGCGACTGTCCCAGGTCATCGACGACCGCATGTTCGGCGCCCGCATCCTCGGCAACCTCAGCCACCAGGCCAACTACCTCGGCAACCACACCCAGGCCATCCAGCTAGCCCGCGCCGCAGTCGAGGGCGCCAAGGGCCGGGCAACCCCGCGTGCCATGGCGAATTACTGGGCGATGGAGGCCCGGGCCCTCTCCAACGCGGGTGATCGAACCGGGGCGTCACTCGCCATGAACCAATCTGAGCGCTACTTCGAGCGTGCTGACAGTGCTGACGACCCGCCATGGTTGAGCTACTTCGACGACGCTGAACTCCTGGGCGAGTTCTGCCACTGCTTCCGCGATCTGAGGATGCGCCGTGAGGCGGTCGAGCACGCACAGCGCGCTGTGAACAGCACCGATCCGCAGTACGCCCGCACTCTCGGTTTCTGCCGCATGGTGCTAGCACAGAGCCAGCTCTTGAACGGAGAGTTGGAAGCCGCCGTCACCACAGCCAGCCTTGCCGTGGACGGCGGCGACTCCCTCCAGTCTTCCCGTGTCCAGCGGTACGTGTCCGACTTTCAGGCGGAGGTCAGTGCGTACGCGGCCAACCCCGCCGTCGTCGCCTTCAACGAACAGGTGAACGAAGCGCTCGCCCGTCTGGATGAGGACGAGTAACAGCTACGAAGGACGCCAATCGCGCGGCGCGTCGTCGTTCCTCAAGGCAGCGATGCGCCGGCGGTACTCGGCCGCGATCCCCTCGTCCTCCCGTACGTTCTGCATCAACCACGTGGTCATGCCGAACTCTTGGAGCCGCCGGAGCGTGTCGTAGCCGTGCCAGTCGTGCAGGTCCCGCCCGTACGCCCGCACGAAGTCGGCGTACTGCTCTTCGGTCTGCCACCCCAAGCTGTGGTGCTCCACCGAGGTGACCATCAGGTCCCACTCAGGGTGATCGAAGCAGAATGCCTCGAAGTCGATCAGGATGACTTCCCCCCGGTCGTTCACCATGAGGTTCTGCACGTGAGCGTCGCCGTGGACCGGCCCCTTGGGGGTCTCGAACCGCAAGCCCTCGAACTGGTCGCGCAGCTCACTCCACCGCTTGCGGAGGAAGAGCCTGTCGTCCTCCGGGATCGCCGCCTGGCTGATCCGCAGTTCCTGCTTGTCGAAGGGGTTGAACGAGGGCAGCTTCAGGCCAACGGGCAACGTCATGGAGTGCAGGTCCCGCAGGATGCCACCAAGTTCCCCATACGTGGCCTTACGGCTGCCCTCGACGATGAGCCGCCAGAAGGTCACCGGGTGGCCATCGATCAGGAACGGCTGCTCCAGCCCATCGACCAGGCGCGCGGCAGGGAACCCCTCCTCGGCCAACCACTGTGATACGGCCACCTCAACACGAGCCTTGGGAAGCCACGGCTCTCCCCGCGCCACTCGTACGATCACTGGCTCCGTGTCCAGGCGGAAGAGCGCGTTCTCTCCCAGCCGGATCAGCTCTGCCCCTCTGTGGTCCAACCCGGCCGCCCGGCAAGCCTCACTCATCACCTGCGCGGCCCTCGTCGATGTGAACCCCTCTTGCGATCGAGCAGCGTCAAGCGCCATGCCCGTACCAGCTCCCCTAGTCGCGCGCGATCAACCGGCGCACGCCTACGGGTGACCAACCCGACGCGCACCGGACACGAAGTCGACCGTACCTGCGTCACCGCCCCTGAGCGAAGGGCTGCCAGAAGCGCGGCCAACGGGCCCCAGCACGTGCCCTCGTCTCACCAAGGACTCAGTACGCGACCGACTAAGGGCGCCTGCGGAAAGAGGCACCATTTGAGCTTCCCTTGAGCAATGAGACTGGCGATTTGAGCCTGATTTGAGGAAACGAATCTCTCGCTACATCCCAGGCCTTCAGACGTCGCCGCACACATCATCACCACTCTCTCAACTGATCCCTTGCAACTTGATCACACAGCTCATAAGATCTCACTGCGCGAAGCCGGGGGCGTGTCCATGACACGAACGAGCTCGCGTACGACCACTGACCAGAATAAGGAAAATAAATGCTTGAGTTGCACAGCCGTCGCCAGCGGGGGACTCTGGCCGGGGTGGCCATTACCGCGACAGCATTGATTGCAACACTGACGCCTGCAGCCACGGCCGTAGAGAAGTCGGACCCTCCCACGTGGAATTCGGTGCTTACTGCCGCGCTGCTGAAGAGAGTGAGTAACGGAACCGGAAATGCAGCTGACATAGACGCTGTGAAACGCGAGCCGGAACTTGCAAAGATTGTCGTCGATCCGAGTCGCACGGAAACGACCATCGAAGAAGCCGTCATCACGGATGACGGGAAGGCTGTGAGCTCTGATGGCAAGCCGCTGACGCCGGAGCAGGTGGCCCGAATCATGCCACCCACCAGCGCAACACCAAGCAACGAGGCGGAAGAAGTCATCACGCCCGAAGAGACTGAAGCCGATGGCGCCACGCTCGCCACGTTCGCCGCGACTGCAGGCGTCAAGGGCGGCAAGTGGAAGATGACGCACATCACCCACACCCATCGCAGCTACTTCGGCTCGGTGATCTTCAAGTACCACACCTATGCAGAGTTCAACTACGGCAGTGGTAAGGTGCGCGCTTGGGGCTCCCGCTACGACGACTTCTCGAATGAGCAGGACGTCGTGGAGGTGGACAACAAGAGAATCACCAACGCAAAATCCAGAGTCCCCGCATCCTCGGCCACTTCCAAGATGAAGCGAAAAGTGCAACTGTGCGCCGTCAAGTATGGTTGTTACGCCACCCTCTACCCGTGGGCCCAGGTGAAGGTCTATGGTACGGGCAAGACGAAGTATGACGGCAGCGGCGCCTAGCAGGGAGCTAACATGAAATCTCTAATCGGACAGATAGCGTTGATCATCGCTATCTTCCTGGCTCTACTGCTGACTCTGGGATCCGGCTTTGGTCAGGTTGAGATCACGATCTGGCTCGTGGCACTCATCGGACTGATTTCATTCTCGGTTTGGCGTCATCGCCGAAAGTCACAGGCCTAATGCTCGATAAAGAAGCACCATTGCGCACCTCTGGTATCCGTCTCTCTCGAAGTGAGCGCCTGATCGGTGGGCAGCTACACATAAAAAGCGGGCTCAGCGGATAGTCAATCGCTCAACTTGATGCAGTTGAGGAATGAGGTGGATCCCGCTTCTGAAAGGAGCGGAATCCACCTATGCACGGAGGTGTTGTAGACCCAGCGCAGTGGTGGCGCCTCAGCAGCCTCGCGTGAACCAACAGGCGGTGCTTGCTCCCGACCGAGCTTGGGCCAGTCCGGAGCACGTACCGCTCTCAGGTGAGGATCAGTCAGCGATCGGCAAGTAGACCTTGTGGCCCGCCTCCGCGAACTCCTTCGACTTGCGCAGCATCCCCTCAGCGATCTCTTCAGGCGGGGCCCCAGCAGAGGCGTCACCACCGAACCGCTCTGTGATGCTTTGGCTAATCTTCATACTGCAGAACTTCGGACCGCACATCGAGCAGAAGTGGGCCGTCTTGGCGGGCTCCGCCGGCAGGGTCTCGTCGTGGAACTCCCGTGCCGTGTCCGGGTCGAGGGCCAGGTTGAATTGGTCCTCCCACCGGAACTCGAAGCGCGCGTCGGACAGGGCGTCGTCCCACTCCTGCGCACCGGGGTGCCCCTTGGCCAGGTCGGCCGCGTGGGCGGCGATCTTGTAGGTGATGACGCCGGTCTTGACGTCGTCGCGGTTCGGCAGGCCCAGGTGCTCCTTGGGCGTGACGTAGCAGAGCATCGCCGTGCCCCACCAGGCGATCATCGCGGCGCCGATGCCGGACGTGATGTGGTCGTACGCCGGCGCGATGTCCGTGGTCAGCGGGCCGAGCGTATAGAACGGAGCTTCATCGCAGATCTCCTGCTGAAGGTCGATGTTCTCCTTGATCTTGTGCATCGGGACATGGCCCGGGCCCTCGATCATGGTCTGTACGTGGAAACGCTTCGCGATCCGGTTGAGTTCCCCGAGCGTCCTCAACTCCGCGAACTGCGCCTCGTCGTTGGCGTCCGCGATCGAGCCGGGCCGCAGGCCGTCGCCGAGGGAGTACGTGACGTCGTACGCCGCCAGGATCTCGCAGAGTTCCTCGAAGTTCTCGTAGAGGAACGACTCCTTGTGGTGTGCGAGGCACCAGGCGGCCATGATCGAACCGCCGCGGGAGACGATGCCGGTCTTGCGGTTCGCCGTCAGTGGTACGTACGCCAGGCGCACGCCCGCGTGGACCGTCATGTAGTCCACGCCCTGTTCGGCCTGTTCGATGACCGTGTCCTTGTAGATCTCCCAGGTCAGCTCCTCGGCCCGGCCGTCGACCTTCTCCAGGGCCTGGTAGAGCGGCACGGTCCCGATGGGGACGGGGGAGTTGCGCAGCACCCACTCGCGCGTGGTGTGGATGTTGCGGCCGGTGGACAGGTCCATGACCGTGTCGGCGCCCCAGCGGGTCGCCCAGGTCATCTTCTCGACCTCCTCCTCGATGGAGGACGTCACGGCCGAGTTGCCGATGTTGGCGTTGACCTTCACCAGGAACCGCTTGCCGATGATCATCGGCTCGATCTCGGGATGGTTGACGTTGGCCGGGAGCACCGCCCGGCCCGCCGCGATCTCGTCGCGCACGACTTCGGGCGCCACGTTCTCCCGGATGGCCACGTACTCCATCTCGGGCGTGATCTCCCCGCGTCGGGCGTACGCGAGCTGGGTGACGGCCTTGCCGTCCCGGCTGCGTCGCGGCTGGCGCGGCCGTCCGGGGAAGACGGCGTCGAGGTTGCGCAGCCCCCCGCGGGGCGAGGTGTGCTTGATGCCGTCGTCCTCGGGGCGGACAGGGCGCCCCGCGTACTCCTCGGTGTCGCCGCGGGCGATGATCCAGTTCTCGCGCAGCGGCGGCAGGCCCCTGCGCACGTCGGTCTCGACGAACGGATCGGTGTACGGGCCGGACGTGTCGTACAGCGTGACCGACTGCCCGTTGGTGAGATGCACCTGACGGACCGGCACGCGCAGGTCGGGGCGGGTGCCCTCGACGTACGCCTTGTGCCAGCCGATGGACTTCCCGGCCTCCTCGGACTGTCCGTCCTGAACGGAGGCAGGCGTGCGTGCGTCCTTGTTGGTCATGAGACCTACTCCCTACGCCGGCATTACCCGGTAACAGGTTCGGCGGTCGACGCAGCGGCTTCCGTCTGCCGACGTTCCGTGTGAAACATCACTCGACTTCGGTGATGTTTCATGTGAAACATCGCTGGGACGGAGGTCAGCGCCCTCTCAGCCCGGTGCTCCGAGCTCCCGCGTGTACAAAAGGTGCCTCCACGCTAGCGGCAATCTTGGCGCGGTGAACAGAGGGCCCCCGTCGTTCTTGCGATGATCGGTCGGTGACCACGACACAGCGTCCCCCGTACCCTCCGCCCGAACCGTCCCGCGGATCCGGCGCCGGACACGGCAACGGTCCTGGCGACGGCCCCGGCAACGGCAGAGATGCCGCCGGGGCCGGAAACGGCCGTGCCCCGGGGCGGGAACGCGGGTACGGGACCGGTTCGGGATTCGACGGGAGCGGTCCGGGTTTCGATGGGACCGGTTCGGGTTTCGATGGTGACGGCCGGACGTCCGGTACCGCTGGGGCGTCCGATGCCGGCAGGGCGTCCGGTGCCGCCCCCACGGGCGGGTACGGAGCCGGTTCCGGTGACGGTCGAGGTCCGCGGTCGCGTGGCGGTTACGGGCCGAGCTCGGGTGATGGTTACGGGCCACGGCCGGGTGGCGGGTACGCACCGCGTGCCGGTGGCGGCTTCGGGCCGGGCGGCGGGGGCGGGTACGGGCCGGGCGGCCGGGGTGGTGAGTACGGTCCGGGTGAGGGCGGCGGATACGGGCCGGCTGACGGTGGCCGCCAGGGTGCCGGGTCCGGTGGCGGCCACGGCTTCCCCGGGCCGGATTCCGGCTCCGGGGGCGGCGGACAGGGTCCTGGTTCCGGAGGCGGCGGTCAGGGCGCCGGCGGAGGCGGACAGGGCCCTGGTTCCGGGGGTGGCGGACGGAGCCCTGGTTCCGGGGGCGGTGGTCAGGGCGCCGGCGGAGGTGACGGGCACGGCCACGGGCACGGGCCGGCGTCGGGCGGTGGTCACGGGCATGCGCACAGCCACGGCCCGGCGACGCCCGTCTCGATGCATCTGCGCAAGGTCATCGCCGCGGTCCTGATCCCGTTCGCCGCGGCGGTGCTGGTCGGTCTCGCCGTACTGTGGCCCGGCGGCGCCCCGCCGCACGAGCGCACCGGCGTCGGCTTCGACCGGCAGACCCAGCAGGCGACGGTCACCAAGGTCGTCGACGTCAGCTGCAAGGAGGCCGGTGCCTCCGGTGTCCCGCCGACCGGCGACACCTCCACCGCCGAGGGCTCCTCCGCGGTGCAGCAGGAGAACGGCACCTGCAAGCGCGCCACGATCCGGGTCGACAGCGGCAAGGACAAGGGCCGCACCTTCACCGAGATCGTCCAGCCGGACCAGTCCCGCCAGCTGCACGAGGGCCAGGAGGTCGTGGTCGCCTACGAGCCCTCGGCACCCAGGGACCTGCAGTACTCGGTCACGGACGTCAACCGGCGCGTGCCACTCGCGCTGCTCGCCGGCATCTTCGCGCTCGCCGTCGTGGCCGTCGGGCGGCTGCGGGGCGTCATGGCGCTGGTGGCGCTGGCCATCAGTTTCCTGGTGCTGAACCTGTTCATCCTGCCCGCGATCCTGCAGGGCTCGAACCCGCTGGTCGTGGCGGTGGTCGGGGCGAGCGCCATCATGCTCATCGCCCTGTACCTGTGCCACGGCCTGTCCGCACGGACGTCCGTGGCGGTGCTCGGCACCCTCGTCTCGCTACTGCTGATCGGCGTCCTGGGCTCGGTGTTCATCGGCTGGGCGGCGCTCACCGGCAACACCGACGACAACACCGGGCTGATCCACGGCCTCTATCCGACGATCGACATGAGCGGTCTGCTGCTCGCCGGGGTCATCATCGGCTCGCTCGGTGTCCTCGACGACGTGACGGTCACCCAGACCTCCGCGGTCTGGGAGCTGCACGAGGCCAACCCGTCGATGGGCTGGCGCGGGCTCTACCGCGCGGGCATCCGGATCGGCCGCGACCACATCGCCTCGGTCGTCAACACGCTCGTCCTCGCCTACGCGGGTGCGGCGCTGCCGCTGCTCCTGCTGTTCTCCATCGCGCAGAGCAGCGTGGGCACGGTCGCCAACAGCGAGCTGGTCGCGGAGGAGATCGTGCGTACGCTGATCGGTTCGATCGGCCTGGTGGCGTCGGTGCCGGTGACCACGGCCCTGGCGGCGCTGGTGGTGTCGGCCGACCGCCCGGGAGCGGAGCCCGCCGCGGAGACCGCCGCGGCGCGCGGTGGGAGGGGCCGGCGCCGCAAGCGCTGATCCCTCCGGGGGCGGACCGCTCAGGCAGAAGCGTTCCTGCACAGCTCGGCGGCGTCCGGTGAAGCGTTCCTCCACCGTGCCGCCGGCCGAGGTCTCACCCGGCGCCCTGCTCCGCCAGGATGCGGTCGAGGGCCTCGTCGAGATGGGCGTCGAAGTCGGCGAGCGAACCCTCCTGGCCCAGCGGGACCAGCTTGTCCGTGCGGTCGAGGAAGGCGACCAGCGGCGCCGTGGACGACCGGAAGAGCGCCTGGTCGCTGCCCACCTGCAGGCGGATCAGCACCTCGCCCAGCGCGTCCGGTTCGACCGGTGTGACCCGCACATCGCCCTCGCCGCACGGCCGCCCGACGCCGTCGATCAGCAACTCCCGGCCGAAGGCCCAGGTCACCGGGGCATCACCGGGCAAGTGAAAGGTCAGCCGCACGGCATAGGGATCACTGGTGTCATAGCGCAGCTCCACCGGAATGCGGAAGGAGAGCTCCTCGGACACGAGAAAGCTCATCATGACCTCTGCTTGTACGGACTCGCGCATCGCTAACCCCGTCATTCGCCGTCGACTGGCCGGGAACGAACCTCTGACATCTGGTGGAATCTTGCTGAACGTACACACCAGATCACAAGGAGTGAGTTTTCACATACTGATAGAGAGCGCGAGGGAACCGAGCAGCCGCCCGATCTCGTGCTGCAGTTGCCGGGCTGCCGGCAGCAGCCGGTCCGACTGGTGCGCGGGCAGGGAGATGGCCACCGTCGCGGCCGTGGTGCCCAGGGTCAGCGGAATCGCCGCGCACACCGTGCCCAGCGCGTACTCCTGACGTTCGATCACCGGTTCCATCCGGCGGATCCGCTCCAGCCGCCTCAGCAGGCTGTGGTCGTCGCGCACCGTGTACGGCGTGAGGGGCTGCACCGGGTAGCGGTCGAGGTGGTCGCGGCGGGCCTCCTCGTCCAGCTGGGACAGCAGGCACTGCCCGACGGCGTGCGCGTGCCCGGTCTCCCGGAAGCCGGCCCACTCCTCGACCGCCGGGTTGCCCGGGGTGTCGGAGACGCACATGACCTCGATCTCGCCCTCGCGGTAGACCGCGTAGTAGACGGGCACGCCGAGCGCGTCCCGCCAGCGGGCGAGGGCGTCCACCACCGTGCTGCGACGTTTCTGCCGCGCTCCGCTGCTGCTCAGCAGCTCGGCCGCCTCACCGAGGAAGAACAGGCCCTTGTCCCGGCGGAGATAGCCCTCGTGCACGAGGGTGCGCAGCAGGTGGTACGTCGTGGGCAGTGCCAGCCCGGTCTCCCGGGCCAGTTGCTTGGCGGGGGCGCCGTACTCGTGCCGGGCGACCGTCTCCAGCAGGCGCATCGCGCGCTGTACGGATCCGATGAGGGTCGCCGGGGGCGGAGAAGGGGGTGAGGGCGCGCCGGGAGCCGCCGAACGGGGTTGCGCGGGGACGGCGTGGAGGTGGACAGGGGCGGTGTCAGCCGGGACCAAGGGTCACTCCCGAAGCGCGAGGGGGCAGCCCGTGCGAGCAACACGGGTGGGCGTGTACGCCGCTCGCGGGGATGTCCCCGCGTCGAGTTCCGGACTCTATTCGTCCGCCACCGCACGCAGACGGCCCGGACGGGAAACTTCCCCCGGCCGAGGGAACCGGTGATTCCAGGCGTTTCCCGCTACCCCCACCGGTTTCCCACCGGTCTCACCAGTCGCCGCGCGACGAGGAGCTCGCAGTGAACTTCCGTACGACGTAGATCAGTCCACCGACCAGCGCCACGAAGACCAGCACCTTGAAGAGCAGTCCGATGACGAAGCCCACCACGCTGGCGATCAGCCCCCCGAACACGACGAGGGCGATGACCGGCACCGCGATCCACTTCACCCACCACGGCAGTCCCGCGAAGATCTCTCGCATCGCCCTTGTCCTTACCTCTCCGCCCCGTCCGAGTGCCGGGTCCTGTCGGTCCTGATGTTCCGCACTCGATGCTAGGCCCGGGACGGGGGCCACGGGGGCCGCGCACCCCTTGTCCTCCCCTGACCGATCCCCTAGGGAACCCGGGGGCCGCCCCTCAGCTCTCCGGCGGAGCGAAGACCACCAGCACCCTCAGATCCTCGGTGATGTGGTGGAACTTGTGGGCGACCCCGGCCGGCACGTAGACCACGCTGCCGCGCGCCACCTGGGTCGTCTCCATCCCCACGGTGATCGCGGCCCGGCCGCTCACGATGAAGTAGACCTCGTCCTGATGGTGCGGCTTCTGCGGATCCTGCTCGCCGGCGTCCAGGGCGTAGAGGCCGACCGACATGTTTCGCTCCCGGAGGAACTGCAGGTAGGCCCCGTCGTTGGCGGCGCGCTCCGCCTCCAGTTCGTCCAGCCGGAATGCCTTCATCGCCTTGTCCGCCCCTGCCTCTTGTGCCCGTGTCCGATCAGGTCTGCCACGATCAGACACATGATGAATTTCGTAGTCAAGACGATCGCCAACGCGGGTGCTCTGGCGGTCGCGGTGTGGCTGCTCGACAAGATCACCCTGACCGGTGACAGCACGGGCAAGGAGATCGGCACCCTGATCGCCGTCGCCCTGCTCTTCGGCCTGGTGAACTTCCTGGTCAAGCCGGTCGTCAAGCTCCTCAGCCTGCCGCTGCTGATCTTGACGCTGGGCCTGTTCACCCTGGTCGTCAACGCGCTGATGCTGCTGCTCACCTCGTGGCTGGCCGACAAGCTCGACCTGAGTTTCCACGTCGAGGGCTTCTGGACGGCCGTCCTGGGCGGCCTGATCATCTCGGTCGTCTCCTGGGCGCTGCACGTCGTCCTGCCCGACGGGGACTGAGCCACCATGACGTACCGCGTCTGTTTCGTCTGCACGGGCAACATCTGCCGCTCCCCGATGGCCGAGGCCGTCTTCCGCGCGCGGGTCGCGGAGGCCGGGCTCGACGATCTGGTCGAGGTGGGCAGCGCCGGAACGGGCGGCTGGCACGAGGGCGACGGCGCCGATCCGCGCACGGTGGCGGTGCTGGAGGAGAACGGCTACTCCGCGCACCACACGGCCCGGCAGTTCCAGCCGTCGTGGTTCTCCCGCCTGGACCTGGTGATCGCGCTGGACTCCGGCCACCTCGGGGCCCTGCGCCGTCTCGCGCCCACGGAGCAGGACGCGCGCAAGGTGCGGCTGCTGCGCTCCTACGATCCCGCCGCCGGTGACGACCTCGACGTGCCGGACCCCTACTACGGGGGGCCGGAGGGCTTCGAGGAGTGTCTTGAGATGGTGGAGGCGGCGAGCCCCGGTCTGCTCGCCGCAGTGCGCGAGGACATGGAGGGACGGGCGGCATGAGCGAATCCGCGACGGGTGACGAGGGCGGAACGACGGGCGGCGGGTACGGCACCCACCAGGACCCGCGTTCCGGGCCCGGCGGCCGGGCGGCCACGGGTTCCGTGTCCAAAGGCCCGGCTGCCACGGGTTCCGGCGACGGCACGCGCGCGGTGCGGGCGGGACTGCCCGAGGCGGTCAAGTACGAGCCCACCCTGCCCGGCCCGGTGTTCGCCGCCCACTTCCACCTGCCGGGCGATCCGACCGGCCCCTACACCTACGGCCGGGACGAGAACCCCACCTGGACGCTGCTGGAGCGCGCCATCGGCGAGCTGGAGGCGCCCGGCCGGGACGACATCGAGACGCTCGTCTTCGCCTCGGGCATGGCCGCGGCCTCCGCGGTGCTCTTCTCGCAGCTGAGCGCCGGGGACGTGTGCGTGCTGCCCTCCGACGGCTATCAGGCGCTGCCCCTGGTCCGTGCCCAGCTGGAGGCGTACGGCATCGAGGTCCGCACCGCGCCGACCGGCGGCGACGCCCAGCTCGACGTCCTCGACGGCGCGAAGCTGCTGTGGATCGAGACACCGTCGAACCCGGGGCTCGACGTGTGCGACGTCAGGCGGCTCGCCGAGGCGGCGCACGCGCGGGGAGCGCTGGTCGCCGTCGACAACACCCTCGCGACCCCGCTCGGCCAGCGCCCGCTGGAGCTCGGCGCCGACTTCGCGGTGGCCAGCGGCACCAAGCAGCTCACCGGCCACGGCGACATCCTCCTCGGCTATGCCGTGGGCCGCGACGCCGAGGCGATGACCGCCGTACGCCGCTGGCGCAAGATCGTGGGAGCGATCCCCGGCCCCATGGAGGCCTGGCTGGCCCACCGTTCGATCGCGACGCTCCAGATGCGGGTCGACCGGCAGTGTGCCACCGCTCTGACGGTCGCCGAGGCGCTGCGCGCGCGGCCCGAGGTGACCGGCCTGCGCTACCCCGGGCTCCCGGAGGACCCTGCGCACGAGATCGCCGCTCAGCAGATGCGGCGCTTCGGCAGCGTGGTGTCGTTCACGCTGCCCTCGCGCGCGCGTGCCGACCGTTTCCTCGACGCGCTGCGGCTCGTGGACGACGCGACGAGCTTCGGCGGAGTGCGGTCCACGGCCGAGCGGCGCGGACGCTGGGGCGGGGACGACGTTCCGGAGGGATTCGTCCGCCTGTCGGTCGGGGCCGAGGACCCGGACGATCTGGTGGCGGACCTCCTGCGCGCCCTGGACGCGTCGGCCGCCTGACCCTCCCCACGGACGGTCCGAGCCTCCCCCCTCGTGGCTCGGACCGTCCTCCCGGTTCCGCGCGCAAGAACCGCCCGACCAAGGCTAGTTGACTCTCTGTCAGTGTCCAATCACGGTAGCGACAGAGACCTATCGACTTATTTATAGTTGGGCGCGTCCGGAGGCCGGGAGCGGGGGCCGACGAGGGGAGAGTGTCAGTGGATCTGGCCTTGCTGCGGACCTTCGTGACCGTGCACCGGGCCGGCTCCTTCACCCGCGCCGCCGCCCTGCTCGGCCTCTCCCAGCCGGCCGTCACCTCGCAGATCAGGACCCTGGAACGGCAGCTGGGCCGCCCCCTGTTCCTGCGGCAGGCACGTGGCGTGACGCCGACCAGCATCGGTGACGAACTCGCCCACAAGGCCGCGCCGCATCTCGACGCCCTGGTGGAGATCGCCGAGAGCGGCCTCGACGACGAGTCGTCCTTACGGACGCTGCACCTCGCGGGGCCCCCGGAGTTCACCGCCGAACGAGCCCTGCCCGCGCTCACGGAACTCACCGGCGAGGACGGGCAGGGCTTCGCGCTGCGCGTCTCCTTCGGGAACGCCGAGGAGACCCTGGAAGGGCTTTCTGCCGGGCACCATGATCTGGTCATCAGCACGGCCCGTCCGCGGGGTGCCCTGCTCACGGCGACTGCGCTGTGCGACGAGGAGCACGTCCTGGTCGCCGCGCCGCGCTGGGCCGATCAGATCGGCGCCGGAGAGCCGGACCGCAAACCGGAGCCGTCCCTGGAGCAGGTGCCCGTGGTGGAGGTGCACGAGTCGCTGCCCTTCGTCTCCCGCTACTGGGCCTCCGTCTTCGACTCGCGCCCGGCGGCCCCGGGCACGGTCGTCGTTCCCGACCTGCGCGCGGTCCTCGCCTGTGCGATCGCGGGCGCGGGCCTGGCGGTGCTGCCGCGGTATCTGTGCGCGGCCGCGCTGGACCGGGGGGAGGTCGTCGCGCTGCACGAGCCGGCGGTGCCTCCCCTGCGGACGTACTTCCTGGTGGTGCGGACCGGGACCCTGGCCATGCCGCACATCGCGCGGGCGCACGACTGGCTGCGACGGGCGGCAGCCGAGTGGTGCTGAGCCCACGGACGCGGGGGCAGGCGAGATCGCGGTCCCACCTCCGGGAAGGCTCTTCACTCCGGGCACTCGGGCGGTGACGTGGGGGGATGTTTCACGTGGAACCAGCCGGGCCACATTTCCCCCATGACCGTCCGACCCGTGGTCAAGCGCACCGCCCGCGCCGTTCTGCTGGACGGTGACGACCTGATCCTGATCAAGCGCACCAAGCCGGGCATGGATCCCTACTGGGTCACCCCCGGCGGCGGGGTCGAGCCCGACGATCCGACCGTCGTCCACGCCCTCCACCGGGAGGTGTACGAAGAACTCGGCGCGAAGATCACCGACGTGGTGCCCTGCTTCGTGGACACCGTGGAGCACATCGGGGAGGACGGCGGCGCGACCGGGGTGAAGGTGCAGCACTTCTTCGTCTGCCGGCTGGAGTCCATGGACCCCTCCCTCCGCCACGGCCCCGAGGTCGACGAGCCCATCGGCGCGTACGAGATCGTCCGTGTGCCCTTCACCCGGGTCGGCATCGCCTCCGTGCACCTCGTTCCGCTGTCGTTGCGGCACTACCTCGACGGCAACATCGAGGGCGTGCGGGCCATGCACGCGCCGGACCTGGGCTGAGACGCCTGACTGGGCTGGAACCGCCTGCCCCGGGCTGAGGGCGACGGCCGGTCAGTCCCCGGCCGAGACCAGTTCCTCGACGGAGTCGTGCCGTATGCGGTCCGCCGGGATGCCGACGTCTCTCAGGGCGTCCACACCGCTGCGGATCATCCCCGGCGGGCCCGAGAGGTAGGCGTCGTACTCGTGCCACGGCCCGTACGCCCGTATGGCGTCAGGGAGCTGCTGGTGCGCCTGCTGGTCGATGATCGCGCGGACCGAGAGCCAGGGGTGGCTCTGCTGGAGGCGGAGCATCGTGTCGATGTCGTACAGGTCGTGGTCGGTGCGGGCACCGTAGAAGACCTCCACCGGGCGGCGCTCGCCGTGCTCGGCGACGTCCTCGACCAGGGCCTTGATGGGGGCGATACCGGTGCCCCCGCCCAGGCAGAGCAGCCCGCTGTCGGTGGTGTGGTCCACGGTCATGGAACCGGCGGGCGGACCGAGCCGGATGATGTCACCGGGCCGGGCGCGGTGCACCAGGGCGTTGGAGACCCAGCCGGCCGGGACGGCCTTCACATGGAACGACAGCAGGCCGTCGGAGCGCGGCGCCGAGGCGAAGGAGTAGTGCCGCCAGATGCGGGGCCACCAGGGGGTCTCCACGCTCGTGTACTGCCCGGCGAGGAAGGGGTACGGCTGGTCGGGGCGGACGGTGACGACCGCGACGTCCGGGGTTCTGAGCTCGTGGCTGACGACCTCGGCGTACCACCAGGCCGGCGCCCGCAGCTCGTCCGCGGCCGCCGCGTCGATCATGATCTGGGAGATGGTGGTGTAGGTCCGCACCCACGCGGCCTCCATCTCCTCGTTCCAGACCCCGGCGGCGTACTTGCTCAGCGCGCCGATGAGGCACTCGCCGACGGCCGGGTAGTGCTCGGCCCGGGTGCCGTACTTGCGGTGCCCCCGGCCGAGGTTCTGCAGGTAGTCGACGAGGACGTCGGTGTTGTCGATGTGCTCGGCAGCCGTCAGCAGCGCCCGGAGCAGCCGGTCCCGCTGGGTGTCCATCGCGGCGGGGAACAGCGACCGCAGATCGGGGTGGCGCACGAAGAGCAGCGCGTAGAAGTACGAGGTGACCTTGTCGGCCACGGGCGCGATCTCGGCCATGGCGCGGCGGACGAGGAGGGCGTCCGGGGACGCCTCGCGGGCGGTGGCGGCCGGGTCCGGGGACGGTGCGGGGCGCTGGGCGGGGACACGTGACGCGGCGGGAGGTGCCACGGTCGGGGCGAAGGGGGCCGGGGTGAGCGTGGCGGGCGCGGGACCCGGCGAGGAGACCGTGGCGTGCAGCGCGGGACGCGGGGACGAAGCCGCGGTGCGGGGCGCGCTGCCGGACGCCGGGGCGTGCTGCGCGACGGCGGGGGCGGGCGCGGGTATCGCGTCCTCGGCGGCGAGCTCCTGGCGCGGAGCGCCGGTGGTGGCGCTGCCGGCCGGGGTGCCGGACGGCGGTGCGGTGCCGCCCGCCCGAGCGTCCGGGGGGAACGTGGACCGGCCCACGGGGCGTATCGCCGCCGGGCGACGTCCACCTGCCGGGCCGGATCGTTCCGCCGGACCGGGGCGTTCTGCCACACCGGGCCGTTCCGCCGCACCGGGCTCGCTGCCCGGCTCCGGCTTCTTGCGGGGCGTGAACCAGCCGCCCCCGCCGCCAGAAGTGCCGTTGTCGGCCGACGTGGTGGTCGGAGCGTCCATGGTGTGCCTCGCCTCGAGCGTCTTTCGGTCGGTCTGCGCACTTCCCTGGTCGGAAGGTGCCTGCTTTCCCCCGTGGACGGGCCGTGTTCCCATCCCTGTCGTGGCCAATGCGGCCACATTCAACCCGTGATCCGGCTGCGTACGGACAAGTAAGGCGAGAGTGTGACATTGCCCGCACTACTCTCTCTTCGAGCTTCCCACTCGCCTGGATGGTTCTCGTCTCATTACCGGAAACGCGGGTCTTCGATCTCTCCGTCCGTTTAGGCTGCATTGCCCTGCACTCGGCCCGCACCAGTCGGGTCATCCGTCCCTGACGCGAACCGGAGTCGACCCTACCGGCCACCGCCGTGCACACAAGTCCCCCCTTCCCCCGTCACGAATGAGGGCAGGAGACGAATCCTCGGACGGGTCAACTGGGGTACGGAGAGGACACATTGACCCTCCCCGTCGGCCATCTGCCGTTCTTACGTGTTTCACGTGAAACGGCCGAAGCCGCCTCACGTGCTTCGCATGCAACTGCAACTGGCCAAAAGCCCGTACGTCTCCGCTCAAACAGGTGGACGCCAAGGGCTCCGGTCGGACAGCCTGACCTGCGTGTCGACTCCTTCCCTTGCCGCTCTGCCCATCCGCCGCCTGACACTTCGCGATCTCGCCGCCTGCGCCGACCTGTCCGAGGACCGGGGGTGGCCACGGGAGGAGCACAAATGGGGCTTCCTCCTCACGGCCGGGAAGGGCTGGGGCATCGACGACCCCGAGGGCGGCCTGGCGAGCGCCTGCGTCGTCACCGAGTACGGGCCCCACGAACGTCCCGCCCTCGCCGCGATCGGCATGGTGCTGGTCGCCGGACGGCACGCCCGGCAGGGCATCGGACGCCGGCTGATGCGCCACGTGGTCTCCGCGATGGGCACCACGCCCCTCACCCTGCACGCGACGCCGAACGGCCGCCCGCTCTACGAGGAACTCGGCTTCAAGGTCATCGGGCGGGCGGAGATGGTGAGGGGCCGCTTCACGCCCGGCGGACCGGAGCCGGAGGTGGCCACCCGCGCCGCGACCGCCGAGGACCTGGCGGCGATCCTCCGGCTCGACGAGCAGGTCTTCGGGACCGACCGGACGCACATCGTCATCCGACTGCCCGCCTTCGCGGACCAGTTGCGCGTGGCGGAGGAGGACGGGCGGATCGTCGGTTACGCGGCCGCCTGGCCCAACATGGAGACGCACGTCGTCGGCCCGCTCATCGCTCGGGACACGGCGGTGGCCCGGGCGCTCATCGCTTCTCTCGCCGCCCGCACCGACCGCCCGCTGCGCACCGACATCGACGTACGGCACGAGGAACTGCTGGTCTGGGCCAAGGCACGCGGACTGACGTCGGTGGCCTTCAACGCGGTGATGTCGTACGGCATCACCGAGCTGCCCGGAGACTGGAGCCGGCGCTTCGCCCCGGTCACGGTCGCGGCGGGCTGAGGAAGCCTCGGCACGGCGAACGCCGGTTCCCGGGCATCGGCGAACGCCGGTTCCCCGGGCATCGGGGAACCGGCGTCGTTTGTCCGGGGGCCTCCCGGTCAGATCTCCGGGAGCCTTCCCGGTGAGGTGTCCAGGGGCCGCCTTCCGGGTCAGGCGAGGGCCTCCACGGCGGCCATGGCGAAGCCGTGGTCCTGCTCGGGGGCCCCGCCCCCGACACCGATCGCGCCGATGAGCCGGCCGTCGCGGTGCACCGGCACACCGCCGGCGATGAACAGCAGCGGCCGGTCGAGCGCGGTCGGCAGCGTGTGGAAGAGGCCTCCGGGCTGGACGGCGTCGACGAGGTCGGCGGTGGGCGCGTTCAGCTGGAGCGCCGTGTAGGCCTTGCGGGTGCTGGTCTCGCCGGAGATCAGCACGGCACGGTCGTCCCGCCGGAAGGCCAGCAGGTGTCCGCCCGCGTCCAGGACGGTGACGCTGACGGTGACCCCCGCCGATGCGGCGGCGCGGCTCGCGGCGGCGACCAGGGCGTCGGCGTCCTGGGTGGTCAGCGGGGCGACAGGGGTGGCGGTGCTCATGAGGTGGTTCTCCTGTGTGACGTACGGGTGAGGGCGTGGGCCGGGGTGTCCCCGACCGGTCAGTGGTGGACGGCGGTCCGCTGCTCAGCGGCGGCGGACCCGGTGACGACGGTGCTCGGCGCACCGGCGCGGCGTTCCAGGGCGGCCGAGAGAACGGCCAGGAGCAGGGCTCCGGCGGCGAGGGCGGCCCCGACCCAGTTGGGGGCGGTGTAACCGAGGCCGGCCGCGATCACCAGGCCGCCGAGCCAGGCGGACAGGGCGTTGCCGAGGTTGAAGGCGCCGATGTTCACCGCGGAGGCCAGGGTCGGGGCGCCGTGCGCCTGGTCGAGGACCCGCTTCTGCAGCGGCGGGACGGTGGCGAAGCCCAGGGCGCCGATCAGCGCGATCGAGACGGCCGACAGGACCTTGTCGTGCGCGGTGAGGGTGAACAGCGCCAGGACGACGGCCAGGGCGCCCAGGGAGACGTACAGCATGGGCATCAGGGCGCGGTCGGCGAACCTGCCGCCGACGAGGTTGCCGCCGACCATGCCGAGGCCGAACAGGACCAGCAGCCAGGTGACCGAGCTGTCGGCGAAGCCGGCGACGTGGGTCATCATCGGCGCGATGTAGGTGATGGCGGCGAAGACACCGCCGAATCCGAGGACGGTCATCGCCATCGCGAGCAGCACCTGCACGTTCTTGAAGGCCGCCAGCTCGTGCCGCAGGCGCACCCCCTCCGGCTTGGGCATGTCGGGGACGAGCCGGGCGATGCCGATCAGGCCGATGACGCCGAGGGCGGCGACGATGCCGAAGGTGACCCGCCAGCCGACGGACTGCCCGACGAGCGTGCCCAGCGGGACACCGACGACGTTGGCGACGGTCAGTCCGGTGAACATCATGGCGATGGCACCGGCCTTCTTGTCCGGGGCGACCAGGTCGGCAGCGACGACCGAGCCGATGCCGAAGAAGGCGCCGTGAGCCAGTGAGGCCACGATCCGGCCGATCAGCATGACGGCGAAGGCGGGAGCGAGCGCCGAGAGCAGATTGCCGGCGATGAACAGGCCCATCAGCAGCATCAGCATGTGCTTGCGGGAGACCTTGGTGCCGAGAACGGTCATCAGCGGGGCACCGAACATGACGCCCAGCGCGTAGCCGGTGACCAGGTATCCGGCGGTGGGGATGGAGACCCCGTAGTCGCCCGCGACCTCGGGCAGCAAGCCCATGATCACGAACTCGGTCGTTCCGATCCCGAAGGCCCCGATCGCGAGGGCCAGAAGCGCGAGAGGCATGGAGGGGTACCTTCCCAGAAGATTGCAGGTGCGCTTTGCGTGCGTCCACAATAGTTGCGCACGCGGGCTAAGTGCAACTGCCGTCTATTGCGTCGTTGCCCTATCCTGGATGTCAGCCGCTCCGGGACGGAGGAAACCCCAATGACAGCGACGGACCCCGCGCTCACCGCCCTCGCCCAGGGCTGGTGCGCCCTCTCCCTGCTCCACGGGAGGATCGAGTCCCACATCGAGCGCGCCCTGCAGGCGAAACACGACCTGAGTGCGCGCGAGTACTCCCTGCTGGACGTGCTCAGCCGGCAGCACGACGGCGACGGAGGCCACCTGCAGATGAAGCAGGTCGCCGACGCCGTCGTCCTCAGCCAGAGCGCCACCACCCGCCTGGTAACCCGCTTGGAGGACCGAGGGCTCCTGGAGCGCTATCTGTGCCCCACGGACCGCCGGGGCATCTACACGAACGTGACGGAGGCGGGCCTGAAGCTGCTGGAAGCGGCGCGGCCGACCAATGACGCCGCCCTGCGCGAGGCCCTCGACGAGGCGGCGAAGAATCCCGAGCTGGCCCCGCTGGTCCGGGCCGTCGAAACGCTGAAGGCCCCGGTACCGGCGTGAACCGGCACCGCACCGCTGCGTAGGGTGCGGCCATGGGAGATCTCGACATACGCACCGCCGTCGCCGACGACGTCCCGGCGATCGTCGCCATGCTCGCGGACGACCCCTTGGGCGCGCAGCGCGAGTCACCGGACGATCTCGCGCCCTACCTGACCGCGCTGGAGCGGCTGAGCGCCGACCCGAACCAGCGCCTGGTCGTGGCAGTGCGCGAGGGGCGCGTCGTCGGCACGCTGCAGCTCACGATCATCCCCGGGCTGTCCCGGCGGGGCGCCACCAGGGCGATCATCGAAGGCGTGCGCATCCACGCCGAGGAGCGCGGCAGCGGCCTGGGGTCGCGGCTCATCGAGTGGGCGATCGACGAGTCCCGTGAGGCGGACTGTCAGTTGGTCCAGCTGACCTCCGACAAGTCCCGCACCGACGCCCACCGCTTCTACGAGCGGCTCGGCTTCACGGCCTCCCACACGGGCTTCAAGCTCCAGCTCTGACCGGCAGGCGGAAGCGCCCGTGTTTCACGTGAAACACGGGCGCTCCTTCGCGTCCGGCTCAGCCGATTCCGCGCCAGCCTTCGGGGTCGACCCCTCCCGGTACCGGAGCCGTCTCGTCGTAGGGCTGCCGCGTGAGCACGAACGAGCCGAGGTCCAGATGGCTCACGGACCCGTCCGGCCGCCGTACGGCCGTGAGCAGCTCTCCGGCGTAGTAGCCCTCCAGTCCGGTCCAGGTCCCGTCCCCGTTCGGGCGGAAGCGTGAGCGGCGCCCGCCGCCGGACAGCGGCTCCAGCGAGGCGAGCCCATCGGCCGTGAGCCGCAGGGCGAAGGCGTGCGTCCCCCAGTACCACTGGCCCGTCAGCTCCAGCACGTCCGGCTGGACCTCACGCATTGGCGTCCACGGGGCGGGGATGCGCGGCTCCGCCTCGGCGACGATCCGGACGAGATCGGCGGCGACCGCCGACACCGCCGGTCCCGAGGTGCAGTTGGCCAGCACGACCGCCGCCACGTCGTCCTCCACACTGATGCTCACATTGGCCAGGAAGCCCGGCAGGGAGCCGCTGTGCCCCACGAGCAGCCGGCCGTGCCGGTGCTGGATCTGCATGCCGAGGCCATAGGCATCACCGGACATCACGTCCGCGGCCTCCGCCGGTGCGGCGGGGGTCCGCATCTCGCGCAGGGACGCGGGGCTCAGCACCCGCTCGTCGCCCCGCACGAGGAAGGCCGCGAACCGGGCCAGGTCCGAGGTGGTCGACCAGAGTTGACCGGCGGGTGCCATCCGGCCGAGGTCCTCTGCGGGTTCAGGGAGCAGCACGTCGGCCCAGGGGTGTACGGCCCACCCGCCCGCGTGCGGAGCCCGCGGCCGCACGCTCGTCCGGTCCAGCCCCAAGGGTTCGAGCACTTCACGCCGTAGGGCCTCCTCCCAGGACGTCCCGCGCAGTTCCTCCACGAGCGCGCCCAGCAGCGTGTAGCCCGGGTTCGAGTAGTGGTACCGCCGGCCGACGGGGTGCAGAAAGGGCTGCTCTCCGAGGACGTCGGACAGTTCCGGCCGCAGGGACCCCGATGTGCGCTCCCACCACGGCGCGGGCGCCTCGGCCGCCAACCCGGCCGTGTGGGCCAGCAGTTCGGCGATCGTGGCCTCCCCCGCGCCCGTACCCGGCAGATGCTTCTCCAGCGCGTCACCGAGGCCCAGCAGTCCCTCGTCGCGCAGACGCATCACGAGGACGGCGGTGAAGGTCTTGGTGATCGAGCCGATCCGGTACTGCACGGTGTCGTCGGGCGCGTGCCCCTCCACCGATGTCCGGGCGCCGTGCCACACCGCCCGGCCGTCCCGGACGACGGCCGCGACCAGTGACGGTGCCCGTCCCCCTGCCTGGGCCACGGCGATCCGGTGCAGCAGTGCGCGACGCGTGGCGGGAAGCAGCTCTTCCCCCTGATGAGGTGTCGTCATGGGCCCAGTCCATCCGGCCCGGACCCACCCGTCGACTCCTTTTCACCGCGCGTCCGTGGATCTCGCGGCCCGTGTTCTTGCTGGGCGCCTTCCCGGGACCTCCGTTCCACCGCCGACGGTCTCGGTCCCTGCCTGCTGTGAAGCCGCCCGGCCAGGAATGTGATTGCCCCTGCTGAACCGGCTCCCCATCCTGCTGGGATGCGCTTCTCCGTCAACATCCCCAACTTCGGTGACTTCGCCGACCCCCGCAACGTCGCGACCGCGGACCCGCAAATCCTGCTGACAGCGGCCGCGCTGGCGACCTCCCGGATCCGGCTGGGCACCCTGCTGGCGCCGTCCCCCGTTACCGGCCGCAGCAACTCGCGCGCCAGGTGGCCACCCTGGACCACCTCAGCGGCGGCAGGGTGATCTTCGCTGCCGGCCTGGGCGGTCCGGTCGAGGACGAGTACCGCAGTTTCGGCGACACCGCCGAGCCGCGCCTCCTGGCTGAGCGGCTGGACGAGGGACTGGACCTGTTGCGGCGTTTCTGGTCCGGGGACTCGGTGAACCACCACGGCCGGCACTATGAGGTGCGGGACGTGACGCTGCTGCCCGCCACGGTGCAGCGCCCCCGTCCACCGGTATGGATCGGCGGATTCTGGCCGCGTCGCCCGCCCATGCGGCGGGCAGCGCGGTGGGACGGCGCGGTGCCGCTCTTCGAGACGGCCCGGCACGGCCAGGTGCCGGATGTGGCCGATGTACGCGATCTTGTCGGATACGTGCGCAAGCACCGTGCGGCCGGGGCGGAGGGCCCCTTCGAGTTCGTACTCGGCGGCGCCACGCCCTGCGCCACGGCCCAGGCCAGGGACGTGATCGGTCCGCTGCACGACGCGGGTGCCACCTGGTGGGACGAGCGGCAGGTCCAGACCGGTCCCGACCTGGACCGTCTGGCTCCGGTGCTGCGCCGCGTCGAGGCAGGGCCCCCGCTGGTCTGATGTGCCCCTACGGACCGGGCGCCGGAAGCCGGCGGCAGCCCAACCCCTGCAGCGCCCAGGATCAGGTCTGCGCCATGTCCACGAACCGCGAGTAGTGGCCCTGGAAGGCGACGGTGATCGTCGCCGTCGGGCCGTTTCGGTGCTTGGCCACGATCAGGTCCGCCTCGCCCGCGCGGGGCGACTCCTTCTCGTAGGCGTCCTCGCGGTGCAGCAGGATGACCATGTCGGCGTCCTGCTCGATGGAGCCGGACTCACGCAGGTCGGAGACCATCGGCTTCTTGTCCGTGCGCTGCTCGGGGCCGCGGTTGAGCTGGGAGAGAGCGATCACCGGGATCTCCAGCTCCTTGGCCAGCAGCTTGAGGTTACGGGACATGTCCGAGACCTCCTGCTGACGGCTCTCGGCCCGCTTGGACCCACCGGACTGCATCAGCTGCAGGTAGTCGATGACGACCAGGCGGAGGTCGTTGCGCTGCTTCAGCCGACGGCACTTGGCGCGGATCTCCATCATCGACAGGTTCGGCGAGTCGTCGATGTAGAGCGGGGCGGCCGAGACGTCCGGCATCCGCCGGGCCAGACGCGTCCAGTCCTCGTCCGTCATCGTGCCGGAGCGCATGTGGTGCAGGGCGACTCTGGCCTCGGCGGACAGCAGGCGCATGGCGATCTCGTTGCGCCCCATCTCGAGCGAGAAGATCACGCTCGGCAGGTTGTTCTTGATCGAGGCCGCGCGCGCGAAGTCGAGGGCGAGCGTGGACTTGCCCATGGCGGGGCGGGCCGCGATGACGATCATCTGGCCGGGGTGCAGGCCGTTGGTGAGCGAGTCGAAGTCCGTGAAACCCGTGGGGACGCCGGTCATCTCGCCGCTGCGCGAACCGATCGCCTCGATCTCGTCGAGGGCGCCCTCCATGATGTCGCCGAGCGGAAGGTAGTCCTCGCTGGTGCGCTGCTCGGTGACGGCGTAGATCTCCGCCTGGGCGCGGTTGACGATCTCGTCGACGTCGTCGTCGGCCGCGTACCCCATCTGGGTGATCCGCGTGCCCGCCTCGACCAGGCGGCGCAGGACCGCGCGCTCGTGGACGATCTCCGCGTAGTAGGCGGCGTTGGCCGCCGTGGGCACCGTCTGGACGAGGGTGTGCAGGTAGGAGGCCCCACCCACCTTGTTGATCTCGCCGCGCTTGGTGAGCTCGGCCGCGATCGTGATGGGGTCGGCCGGCTCGCCCTTGGCGTAGACGTCGAGGACGGCCTGGTAGATCGTCTCGTGCGCCGGCTTGTAGAAGTCGTGGCCCTTGAGGATCTCGACCACGTCGGCGATGGCGTCCTTGGACAGCAGCATGCCGCCGAGCACCGACTGCTCGGCCTCGATGTCCTGCGGCGGCACCCGCTCGAACGACGAGCCCGAGCCGCCGTCCCACACCCCGCTGTCCCGGCCGCGCTCGTGCTGTTCGTCACGGCCCCGGCTACCGTCACCCCGTCGGCGGGAGGCGGGCAGACGATCACTGGGCCCGCTGTCGGCCCACGGGTCGTCCAAGGGCTCGGAAATGCTCACCGAGCCACCTCCTCCCGTCCGCCGCAGCAGACCTCGCCGTGCCCCTCTTTTCTACGGCACGGCACTGACAAATGAGAGGCCCAACTCCGGTTGGTCGGCGCCGGTTTTGTGGTGTTTTGAAAACCGGCGGACGGAGCGGGCGCCGGACCACCGTAGGCCCGTCGGCACCGTCAGCCAATCTGGTTATCCACAGGCCATGTGGACGACGGCCCAGATGCTGTGGAGAACTCCGCGAAACCTGTGCACGACCCGGTGGACAGGGCTGTGAACAAGCAGTCAACCCTCTCGACAACAACGCTGTGACCTGGGGCTTTGCCATCCACCGGCTGTGCAGAAGAAAAACTTCCCCAACCGGCGCAAGATCGCTTCGAAAGGTGCACAGCAGTGCGCACCCTCGAACGGAAAGTAAGGACTGCAAAGGCTTTGCATCTCTTACCTGTGGACGATTAGATTGGTGCACATGACACAGGCCCCCGCGCGCCGTCGAGACGGCCGGAGACAGCACGACCGGGAGATCGTCGCGCTGGCGGTGCCCGCCTTCGGCGCCCTCGTCGCCGAGCCCCTCTTCCTGCTGGCCGACACCGCCATCGTGGGCCATCTGGGCACGGCCCAGCTCGCCGGGCTCGGCGTCGCCTCGGCCCTGCTGATGACCGCGGTCAGCGTCTTCGTCTTCCTCGCCTATGCCACCACGGCGGCGGTCGCCCGCCGAGTCGGCGCGGGAGACCTCCCGGCCGCCATCCGCCAGGGCATGGACGGCATCTGGCTGGCGCTGTTCCTCGGTGCCGTCGTCGTCGCCGCCGCCCTGCCCACGGCACCCCACCTGGTGGACCTCTTCGGGGCCTCGGAGGCGGCAGCCCCCTACGCCACCACCTATCTGCGCATCTCCGTGCTCGGCATCCCCGCCATGCTCATCGTCCTCGCCGCGACCGGTGTCCTGCGCGGCCTGCAGGACACGCGCACCCCGCTCTACGTCGCCATCGCCGGCTTCGTCGCGAACGGCGCCCTCAACGCGGGACTCGTCTACGGTGCCGGCCTGGGGATCGCGGGCTCCGCCTGGGGCACGGTCATCGCACAGTGCGGTATGGCCGCCGTCTACCTGGTGGTCGTCCTGCGGGGCGCCCGCAAGCACGGTGCTTCCCTGCGTCCGGACGCCGCCGGGATCAGGGCCTCGGCACAGGCAGGTGTGCCCCTGCTGGTCCGCACGCTTTCCCTGCGGGCGATCCTGATGATCGCCACCGCGGTCGCCGCCCGGCTCGGAGACGCCGATATCGCCGCCCATCAGATCATCCTGTCCCTGTGGAGCCTGCTCGCCTTCGCCCTGGATGCCATCGCCATTGCGGGACAGGCCATCATCGGCCGCTACCTCGGAGCCGGTGATGCCCAGGGCGCCCGCGACGCATGCCGCCGCATGGTCGAGTGGGGCATCGCCGTCGGGGTCGTCCTCGGCGTCCTGGTGGTCATCACCCGTCCGGTGTTCCTGCCCCTGTTCAGCGGCGACCCCGCGGTCAAGGACGTGGCCCTGCCCGCACTCGTCATCGTCGCCCTCTCCCAGCCCATCTCCGGCATCGTCTTCGTTCTGGACGGCGTTCTGATGGGCGCCGGCGACGGCCCGTACCTGGCCTGGGCGATGCTGGTCACTCTCGCCGTGTTCACCCCGGCCGCCCTGCTCGTACCGGTGCTGGGCGGGGGGCTCACCGCGCTGTGGGCCACCATGACGCTGATGATGACCGTGCGGATGCTGACCCTGTGGCTCCGCACCCGATCGGGGCGCTGGCTCGTGACGGGCGCGACCCGCTGACCGTTTCACGTGAAACACGGAGCACTTCAGGGAAAGGGCTGTTTCACGTGAAACATCGCTCCGCCCGGCGCGCATGACGATGGGGCCGTACCCCGAAGGGCACGACCCCATCACTCACTGCTGCAGCGAGCCCGGCACTCAGGCCGCGACGACCTCGATGTTGACCTTGGCGGCAACCTCGGGGTGCAGACGCACGGACGTCTCGTGAGCGCCCAGCGTCTTGATCGGCGAGCCCAGCTCGATGCGGCGCTTGTCGACCTCGGGGCCACCGGAAGCCTTGATCGCGGAAGCGATGTCGGCCGGGGTGACGGAACCGAAGAGACGACCGGCGTCGCCGGAGCGGACGGCCAGACGGACCTTGACGCCCTCGAGCTGGGCCTTCACCTGGTTGGCCTGCTCGATGGTCTGGATCTCGTGGATCTTGCGAGCACGACGGATCTGCTCGACGTCCTTCTCGCCACCCTTGGTCCAGCGGATCGCGAACTTCCGCGGGATCAGGTAGTTGCGAGCGTAGCCGTCCTTGACGTCGACGACGTCGCCCGCGGCGCCGAGGCCGGAGACCTCGTGGGTGAGGATGATCTTCATGAGTCGGTCACCCTTCCCTTATCGCGCGGTGGACGTGTAGGGCAGCAGCGCCATCTCACGGCTGTTCTTGACGGCCGTGGCGACGTCACGCTGGTGCTGCGTGCAGTTGCCGGTCACGCGGCGGGCACGGATCTTGCCGCGGTCGGAAATGAACTTCCGCAGCATGTTCGTGTCCTTGTAGTCCACGTACGTGACCTTGTCCTTGCAGAAAGCGCAGACCTTCTTCTTCGGCTTGCGCACAGGCGGCTTCGCCATGGTGATTCTCCTGTGTGATCAAGAAGTGTGGGTGCGAACCCGCCCTAGAAGGGGGGCTCGTCCGAGTAGCCGCCGCCACCGCCGCCGCCGGAGTTTCCACCCCAGCCGCCGCCACCGCCCTGGTTGCCACCGGCGGGAGCGCCGGTCGCCCACGGGTCGTCGGCGGGAGCTCCGCCGCCCTGCTGGCCGCCTCCGGGGCCGCCGCCCCAGCCGCCGCCACCCTGGCCGCCGCCACCGCCGCCGTAACCGCCCTGGCCACCGCGGCCGCTGGTCTTGGTGACCTTGGCCGTGGCGTTGCGCAGGCTGGCGCCGACTTCCTCGACGTCCAGCTCGTAGACCGTGCGCTTGACACCCTCACGGTCCTCGTAGGACCGCTGCTTCAGCCGGCCCTGCACGATGACGCGCATGCCTCGCTGGAGCGACTCCGCGACGTTCTCCGCCGCCTGACGCCAGACCGAGCAGGTCAGGAACAGGCTCTCGCCGTCCTTCCACTCGTTCGTCTGGCGGTCGAAGGTGCGGGGAGTGGACGCGACACGGAACTTCGCGACGGCCGCACCGGAGGGGGTGAAGCGCAGCTCGGGGTCGTCGACAAGATTGCCGACCACCGTGATGACGGTCTCGCCTGCCATGGGGGAACCTCTCGGCGGGTTTGCTCTGGCTGCTTGCTACTCGAATCCCGGGATCAGCTGAGCGTGGAAGCTCAGTGCATCTCGGGACGGAGGACCTTGGTCCGGAGGACCGACTCGTTCAGGTTCATCTGGCGGTCGAGCTCCTTGACGACCGCAGGCTCGGCCTGCAGGTCGATGACCGAGTAGATGCCCTCGGGCTTCTTCTTGATCTCGTACGCGAGACGACGACGACCCCAGGTGTCGACCTTCTCGACCTTTCCGCCGCCGTCACGGACGACAGAGAGGAAGTTCTCGATCAGCGGGGAGACAGCGCGCTCCTCGACGTCGGGATCGAGGATGACCATCACCTCGTAGTGACGCATGTGGAACCCACCTCCTTTGGACTCAGCGGCCACGGTCGTTCCGTGGCAGGAGGGTTGTGATGCGTAGGCAACGGTATCGGCCACCACTGACAATCAGGGGTTCTGTGGAGAAGCCCTCGTCGTGACGTGGGCAGACACCGGTGCGGACGGTACAGAGTACCCGCACGGTGGCTTCCGGTTGAAATCCGGTCGCGGGGGCGGCCAATCTGTACACATCGGGTGTGTATGGCGCTACGGTGCGCCGACTTTCGCAGGAGGTGCCCTATGGCACAGGCATTGCGACCCAACACCGCCGGCGGCCTCTTCGCCACGGACGGCAAGCCCCACCCCCTCCAGGACACGCTGCTCGCGGTGACCCTGGTGCTGGGCCTCACCGCGTTCCTCACGGCGATCATCGACGACGGCCTGCACGTGCTCAGCTCCTGGACCGGCCTGGTGGGCATTCTCACGGGTGCCTACGGCCAGTGGATCTCGGAGACGACGCGTGAGCGCTTCGGCCTGATCCTGGGCCTGGGCGCCTCGGGCGTCGGCTTCTTCCTGGGCATGATGCACGGCGGCCTCATCGGCTGACGCCGGAACACCCCTCCTCGAACAGCGGACGACGCCCCGGCCGTCCTCGGGCCGGGGCGCAGGTTCCGTACGCCCAACCGGCGCGCTCCCACGGCGCAGTAGGCTTCGCGCGAGAGCCGGAGCCCCTGAACCCATGGGGACACACCAGCCCGAGGAGCGCCCCGAATGAGCCTGACCCTGAGGACCATCAGTCGAGAGCAGCATCTGGCCTACATCCAGAGCCTGCCGTCGGCGAGCCACATGCAGGTCCCGGCCTGGGCTGACGTCAAGGCGGAGTGGCGTTCGGAGAACCTCGGCTGGTTCGACGAGCGCACCGGTGAGCTGGTCGGCGTGGGTCTGGTCCTCTACCGGCAGCTCCCCAAGATCAAGCGCTACCTCGCGTACCTGCCCGAGGGCCCGGTCATCAACTGGTTCGCGCCGAATCTGCAGGAGTGGATCGAGCCGATGCTGGCGCACCTGAAGCAGCAGGGCGCCTTCTCGGTGAAGATGGGCCCGCCGGTGATCATCCGCCGCTGGGAGGCCGCGTCGATCAAGCAGGGCATCCAGAACCCGGACGTCAAGCGCCTGCGGGACATCGAGGCCGACCACATCGAGCCGCGTGCCTTCGAGGTGGCCGACAAGCTGCGCCGCATGGGCTGGCAGCAGGGCGAGGACGGCGGCGCCGGCTTCGGCGACGTCCAGCCGCGCTACGTCTACCAGGTGCCGCTGGCGAACCGGTCCCTGGAGGAGGTCCACAAGAACTTCAACCAGCTGTGGCGCCGCAACATCAAGAAGGCCGAGAAGGCCGGCGTCGAGGTCGTCCAGGGCGGTTACCAGGACCTCGAGGAATGGCAGCGCCTGTACGAGATCACGGCCGTGCGCGACCACTTCCGGCCGCGCCCGCTGTCGTACTTCCAGCGCATGTGGACGGCCCTCAACGCCGAGGACCCCAACCGCATGCGGCTGTACTTCGCCCGGCACAACGGCGTGAACCTGTCGGCGGCGACGATGCTGATCGTCGGCGGCCACGTCTGGTACTCGTACGGCGCCTCCGACAACATCGGCCGCGAGGTCCGGCCGTCGAACGCGATGCAGTGGCGGATGCTGCGCGACGCGTACGCACTCGGCGCGACCGTCTACGACCTGCGCGGCATCTCCGACTCGCTGGACGAGACCGACCACCTCTTCGGCCTGATCCAGTTCAAGGTGGGCACCGGCGGCCAGGCGGCCGAGTACCTCGGCGAGTGGGACTTCCCGCTCAACAAGCTGCTGCACAAGGCGCTCGACATCTACATGTCGCGTCGTTGATGTCCCTTTCAGTGCTTCTATACCTCTGACACACGGCAACCACGAGAAAGGTTCCAGGTCCGGCCATGGCGCTCACGCTCTACGTCGACACCGCGCGCTGGCGGGCGCACCACAAGCACGTGCAGGAGCAGTTCCCCGGTCTCGTGCCGGTCTGCAAGGGCAACGGCTACGGCTTCGGGCACGAGCGGCTGGCGGAGGAGGCCACGCGACTGGGCTCGGACATCCTCGCCGTCGGCACGACGTACGAAGCCGCCCGGATCAAGGACTGGTTCAGCGGGGACCTGCTGGTGCTGACGCCCTACCGGCGCGGCGAGGAGCCGGTGCCGCTGCCGGACCGGGTGATCCGCTCGGTCTCGTCGATAGACGGGGTGTACGGCCTGGTCGGTGCCCGCGTGGTGATCGAGGTGATGTCCTCGATGAAACGGCACGGCATCAGCGAGCAGGACCTCGCCCAGCTGCACGCCGCCATCGAGAACGTCCGCCTGGAGGGCTTCGCCCTGCACCTGCCGCTGGACCGCACCGACGGCTCGGACGCGGTCGAGGAGGTCATCGGCTGGATGGACCGGCTCCGCGCGGCCCGGCTGCCCCTGCACACCATGTTCGTCAGCCACCTCAAGGCCGAGGAACTGGTCCGGCTCCAGCAGCAGTTCCCGCAGACCCGGTTCCGTGCCCGCATCGGCACGCGGCTGTGGCTGGGGGACCACGACGCCACCGAGTACCGCGGCGCCGTCCTGGACGTCACGCGCGTGGCCAAGGGCGACCGCTTCGGCTACCGGCAGCAGAAGGCGGCCTCCGACGGCTACCTGGTGGTCGTGGCGGGCGGTACGTCGCACGGGGTGGGCCTGGAGGCCCCCAAGGCGCTGCACGGCGTCATGCCACGTGCCAAGGGCGTCGCCCGGGCCGGCCTGGCGACGGTGAACCGGAACCTTTCTCCCTTCGTCTGGGGCGGCAAGCAGCGCTGGTTCGCCGAACCGCCGCACATGCAGGTGTCGATCCTGTTCGTCCCCGCGGACGCGCCCGAGCCGAAGGTCGGCGAGGAGCTGGTGGCCCATCTGCGGCACACCACCACGCAGTTCGACCGGCTCGTGGACCGCTGACCGCGGCAGCGCAGCGAGAAGGCCCAGCGAGAAGGCCGTACAGGGTCTCCCTGTACGGCCTTCTCCATGACCGGTGACGGCCGCACGGTGCACCCCGCCGTTCGCTCAGAGCGAACCGCCGGCCGTGCCCCGCTTGCCCCACGCGATGGGCGGCCCTTCGCGGTGGGCTGCCGTCCGCCGCCGGGAGCGGACCGCGGGCCCCAGGACGAAGACGTCCTCGGCCCCGTCGAGCACACCGCCCGAGGGGTCGTCGTCGCCGGAGCGGCGCACCGGGTCCCGCTCCGGCAGGAAGATGTCCCGCACGACCATCACGCACAGGTAGAGCGTGCCCAGCAGGTGCAGGGCGATGGCCCAGTGGTAGCCGTCGGTGGGCAGGCCCTTGTGGGCGTCCCCGCTGGTCGTGTAGGCGAGGTACAGCCAGATGCCCAGGAAGTACGCCACCTCGCAGGCCTGCCAGATCAGGAAGTCCCGCCACTTGGGCCGGGCCAAGGCGGCCAGGGGCACCAGCCACAGCACGTACTGGGGCGAGTAGACCTTGTTGGTGAGGATGAACGCGGCGACGATCAGGAAGGCCAGCTGGGCGAACCGCGGGCGGCGCGGAGCGGTCAGCGCGAGGGCCGCGACGCCCGCGCAGCACGCCAGCATCAGCAGCGTGGCGAGGGTGTTGACGGTGTCGGTGGCCAGCGGGTCGTCCGAGTTCTGGGCCATGATCAGCCAGAAGGAGCCGAAGTCGACGCCCCGTTCCTGGCTGAACGTGTAGAACTTCGACCAGCCCTCGAAGGCGAAGAGCATCACCGGCCCGTTCACGACGATCCAGGCGACGGCAGCGCCGCCCACGGCCGTGGCGTACTCACGCCATCGGCCGGCGCGCCAGCACAGCACCAGCAACGGTCCCAGCAGCAGGAAGGGATAGAGCTTGGCCGCCGTGGCGAGCCCCAGCAGGACGCCGAAGGCGAGGGAGCGGCCCCGGGACCACATCAGCATCGCCGCGGCCGTCAGGGCGACGGCCAGCAGGTCCCAGTTGATCGTGGCCGTCAGCGCGAAGGCGGGCGCCAGGGCGACCAGCAGACCGTCCCAGGGGCGCCGCGCGTGGGTGCGGGTCACGCAGACGGCGATGACCGAGGCGCACACCATGAGCATCCCGGCGTTGACCATCCAGTACCACTGTTCCTGGTCCTGGATGGTGCCGCTGCCGGGCGTGAGCCAGGAGGCGACCTCCATGAAGACGCCGGTCAGCACCGGGTACTCCAAGTACTGCATGTCGCCGGGGAGCCGGTCGAAGTACGGCACGAGCCCGTCGGCGAAGCCCCGCCCCTGGTACAGGTGCGGGATGTCCGAGTAGCAGGCGTGCGTGTACTGCGAGCTCGCGCCGAAGAACCAGGCGCCGTTGTAGCAGGGCGCCTTCTGGACCAGGCCGAGGGCGAACATCCCGATCGCCACCAGGGCGATCACCCGGACGGGAGTCCACCAGGACGCCCCGAGCAGGGCGCGCCGCCCGAGCGGGCCACCGATCAGCTCGCTGCCGGCTGCGGCGACCTCGTCCTCCTGGGTCGGCCGCACCGGGTCCGGCTCGTGGACGCTCGCTGGCGTCGTTTCTGCACTGGGCATGTCGCACATCCTGCCGTACCTGTCCCGCATAACGTCGAGGGCCGCCGCACCCGAGCGGGTGCGGCGGCCCTCGTTTCACGTGAAACAGGCTGTTTCACGTGAAACACCCAAGCCGGGCGATCGACCGGCTATCCGGCGGAGCCTCCGAAGATGCCTCCGTTGCCGTTGCCTCTGGTGCTGCCACCGTCCGGGCTGGTGTCGGTCGGTGTGGGCTCGGTACTCGCGCCTCCGTCCGTGCCGCCGTTGTCCGCGCCACCGTTCTGTCCGCCACCGTCCTCCTCGCAGCCGAAGAAGCCGCAGGTGTCGCTCGGTGAGGGAGAGGGAGAGGTCGGCGTCTCGCTGGGCGTGGCGCTGGGCGTCTCGCTCGGCGTCTCGCTCGGCGTCTCACTGGGAGTGGGCGTCGGCGACGGGGCGCCTGCCGCGTCCTGGATCGCACCGATCTTCTCGGCCTGCGGGAAGCCAGGGTCGGGTTCATCCGCAAGGGCGCGCTTCATGTACTCGGTCCAGACCTCCGTCGGGACGTCACCGCCGTGGATGGACTTTTCACCCGCCGTGCCGTTCATCGAGAGCAGCTTGGCGCTCTTGGGGTCCTCACGGAACATCGCGACCGAGGTGGACAACTGCTGGGTGTAGCCGACGAACCACGCCGACTTGTTCTCGTCCGTCGTGCCGGTCTTGCCGGCCGCCGTACGGCCCAGAGCCAGTGCCTTCTTGCCCGTACCGTTCTGGATGACGTTCTCCAGGACGTCCGTGACGTTGTTCGCCACGTTCTCGGGCATCGCCTGGGTGATCCTCGGAGGGTCGAAGCCTTCGATCTCCTGCCCGTTGAACTTGACGCTGGTCACCGAGTACGGAGCGGCCTGCTTGCCGGCGGCGGCGAACGTCGCGTAGGCGTCGGCCATGCGGATCGCGCTGGGCGTGGAGGTACCGAGCGCGAACGACGGGTTGAGCGCGGCGAAGCTGCTGTCCAGGATTCCGGCCTTCTCGGCCACGTCCCGCACGTTCCTCATCCCCACGTCCATGCCGAGCTGCACGAACGGCGTGTTGACGGACTGCTCCATCGCCTTGCGCAGGGTGATGTAGCCCCAGGGGCGGTCGCTCTCGTTCTCCTGGTAGAACGGCGTGTTGTCCTTCTTCAGGACATAGGAACCGTCGTTGTTCGTGATCCTGAGGTGGTCGTTGCCGTTGTACTTGCTGAGCGGCGACAGGGGACCGTCGCTGCGGTAGGTGCCGTGCTCCATGGCCGCGGCCAGCACGAACGGCTTCCACGTCGAACCGACGGGGACACCCGAGGTGTCCGCGTTGTTGTTGAAGTGGCCGTTCTCGTAGCCGGCGCCGCCGTAGAGGGCGACGATGGCACCGTCCTTGGGCTTCACCGACGCCGCGCCGAACTGGACGTGCTTGTCCAGCTCACGCTTCTCCGGGTCCAGCTTCTCCTTCTCGATCTTCTTCACGGCCGCGGCCAGCGCCTCGACCTTGCTCTTCTCGAAGGTCGTCCTGATCTGGTAGCCGCCCTGGTCGAACTGCTGCTCCGTGATGTCGGAGTGGTTCAGGACGTACTTCTTGGCCGTGTCCACCAGGTAGCTGATCTGGCCGCTCATGCCCTTGGTGGCCTTGCGGCCCTGCGGCATGGGGTACTTCTTGGTCGCTTCCTGGTACTGGGCGTCCGTGAGCTTGTCGTCGTTGTGCATCTGCTCGAGGATCCAGCTCCAGCGCTCCTTGGACCGCTTGAGGTTGGCGTCCTTGTTCGCCGCCGGGTCGAGGCTCTCGTTGCCCGCCGGGTCGTAGTACGTCGGGCCCTTGAGCAGGGCGGCGAGGAAGGCGCACTCGCTCGGCTCGAGCTCGTGGGCGTCCTTGCCGTAGTACGTCTGGGCCGCGGCCTGGATGCCGTAGGCGCCCCGCCCGTAGTACGAGGTGTTGAGATAGCCCTGCAGGATCTCCTTCTTGCCGAGCTTCGTGCCCACCTTGATGGAGATGAACATCTCCTTGAACTTGCGGGAGACCGTCTGCTCCTGGCTCAGGTAGGTGTTCTTCACGAACTGCTGGGTGATCGTCGAACCACCCTGCGTGTCACCGCCCCGGGCCATGTTCGCCAGGGCCCGCGCGATGCCCATGGGGTCGACGCCCGAATCCTGGTAGAAGGTCTTGTTCTCGGCCGAGATCACCGCATCCTGCATGGCCTTCGGGATCCGGTCGATCGTGACGTTCTGCCGGTTCTGGCCACTGCCCGTCGCGACCATCTGCTGGCCGTTGGACCAGAGGTAGACGTTGTTCTGCGACCGGGCCGCAGCGTTCTCCTCGGTGGGGACGCCCACCATGGCGTAGCCGATGCCCGCCACGGCCACCAGGCTGCCGAAGAAACCGATGCACAAGCCGGAGACGAGCTTCCAGGACGGCATCCAGCGCTGCCAGCCGTATCTGCCGGCCCGCGGATAGTCGATCAGCCGCTTCTTGTCGGACACGGCGGCCCCACGCCCCCGGCCCCGGCCGGCGGCCGCCCCGGCCGCGCCCATGGCTGCGCCACGCCGGCCGCCCCGCGGCGGTTCGGCCGCTCTCCGCCGGCCGCCCCCACTTCTCTGCGCCGCACGCCGGGCCTCGGCACGGCCGCCGTACGGACGCTGCTCACCCCCCGAGCCGTAGGAGTCCGACCCATAGGAGTCGGACGGAGACCCGGTGGCGCCTCGCGGTGCCGCTCGGCGGCCGGAGGACGAGCCGGACTGGCCGCGTCGGGCCGCGGCACGTCCGCCTCCCTGCGGCTGCGGCGGTTTGCGACGGTGCTCGCTCATCGAACGACTACTCCTCGGGCAGGCGCACCCTTGCGCGCCTGGAAACGGCGGCTGGTTTCCGGTCCCCCCGAAGTACGGATGCGGTCGGCTCCGCATTCATCGGTCCCGCATGCACCCGTACTACACCGAAGACGACGACGCTCTCGGGCGTCACTCGGTTCCCGGTGATGTGCATGGCGCACAGACTACGCACCGCCAAAACCTGCCGAGCCCCGAACTTCATCTCAAATCAGGCAACTCGCGTCCGATGAATCGGTGATGTGACCCCGTTCACCACACCCCCTCTTGTCGCATCCGGAAGGCCGTTCTATCGTCGTGATGTATCGAGTCGATACATCAACCCGACACATCGCCCCGAGACATCGGAGCGATACACCGGACGGAGACCCGCGCACCGGGCGGAGAGGAGGCGACGATGAGCCGGCGTTCCGGCATCCTCGAGTTCGCCGTACTCGGCCTGCTCCGGGAATCTCCGATGCACGGCTACGAGCTGCGTAAACGCCTCAACACGTCCCTGGGCGTGTTCCGTGCGTTCAGCTACGGGACGCTCTACCCCTGCCTCAAGACGCTGGTCGCCAACGGCTGGTTGATCGAGGAACCGGGGAACGAGTCCGAGGCCGTTCCCCTCACCGGCCGCCGCGCCAAGATCGTCTACCGGCTGACGGCGGAGGGTAAGGAGCACTTCGAGCAGCTGCTCTCGCAGACCGGGCCCGACGCGTACGAGGACGAGACCTTCGCCGCCCGTTTCGCTTTCTTCGGGCAGACCTCACGCGATGTGCGCATGCGCGTACTGGAGGGCCGCCGCAGCCGGCTGGAGGAGCGTCTGGAGAAGATGCGCGCCTCCCTGGCCCGGACCCGGGAACGACTCGACGACTACACGCTCGAGCTTCAGCGCCACGGGATGGAGTCCGTGGAGCGCGAGGTGCGCTGGCTGAACGAGCTCATCGAGAGCGAGCGGGCGGGACGGGACCTCAAGGGCCCCGCCTCCGGGGAGCCCGCTTCGCGCGACACCACATCTGGAGCGTCGGGCGGCCTGCCCCGGCCGGGGGACGACCCCCGTCCGGATACGCCCGACGACACCGCCACGTGAGAGCCCGCAGCGGGCCTCACTCGTACACACAGGGAGCAACCGGAATGGGTTCGGTTCGCGTAGCCATCGTCGGCGTGGGCAACTGCGCCGCGTCGCTGGTGCAGGGAGTCGAGTACTACAAGGACGCCGACCCGGCGTCCAAGGTGCCGGGCCTGATGCACGTCCAGTTCGGCGACTACCACGTCCGCGACGTCGAGTTCGTCGCCGCGTTCGACGTGGACGCCAAGAAGGTCGGCCTCGACCTCGCGGACGCCATCGGCGCCTCCGAGAACAACACCATCAAGATCTGCGACGTGCCCCGCACCGGCGTGACGGTCCAGCGCGGCCACACCCTCGACGGCCTGGGCCGGTACTACCGCGAGACCATCGAGGAGTCCGCCGAGGAGCCCGTCGACGTCGTCCAGGTCCTCAAGGACCGCCAGGTCGACGTCCTGGTCTGCTACCTGCCCGTCGGCTCCGAGGACGCCGCGAAGTTCTACGCCCAGTGCGCCATCGACGCCAAGGTCGCCTTCGTCAACGCCCTCCCGGTCTTCATCGCCGGCACCAAGGAGTGGGCGGACAAGTTCACCGAGGCGGGCGTCCCGATCGTCGGCGACGACATCAAGTCGCAGGTCGGTGCCACCATCACGCACCGCGTCATGGCGAAGCTGTTCGAGGACCGGGGCGTCGTCCTGGACCGCACGATGCAGCTGAACGTCGGCGGCAACATGGACTTCAAGAACATGCTCGAGCGCGACCGCCTGGAGTCGAAGAAGATCTCCAAGACCCAGGCCGTCACCTCCCAGATCCGCGACCGCGACCTGGGTGAGGGCAACGTCCACATCGGCCCGTCCGACTACGTCGCCTGGCTGGACGACCGCAAGTGGGCCTACGTCCGCCTGGAGGGGCGTGCCTTCGGCGACGTCCCGCTGAACCTGGAGTACAAGCTGGAGGTCTGGGACTCCCCGAACTCCGCCGGCGTCATCATCGACGCCCTGCGCGCCGCGAAGATCGCCAAGGACCGCGGCATCGGCGGCCCGATCCTGTCGGCGTCGAGCTACTTCATGAAGTCCCCGCCCGTGCAGTACTTCGACGACGAGGCCCGCGAGAACGTCGAGAAGTTCATCAAGGGTGAGGTCGAGCGCTGACGCGCCGCAACCGGCCGCTCCTGCCAGGGCTGTGAGGGTCCCCGGGTCGTATGGCCCGGGGACCCTCCCCGTATGTGAGGCTGGGCCCCATGGCCGTCGTCCGTGACCTGCGCGTGCTGCTGCGCTTCCAGGGCTTCCGGCGCCTGCTCGCCGTCCGTCTGCTGTCCCAGGGCGCCGACGGCGTGTACCAGGTCGCGCTCGCCGCCTACGTCGTCTTCTCTCCGGAGCGGCAGACCTCGGCGGCCGCGATCGCCTCCGCGATGGCCGTGCTGCTGCTCCCGTACTCGCTCGTCGGCCCCTTCGCCGGCGTCCTGCTCGACCGCTGGCGGCGCCGCCAGGTCCTGCTCCACGGCAGCCTGCTGCGCGCCCTGCTGGCCTGCGCGACGGCCCTGCTGATACTCAGTCCGGCACCGGACTGGCTCTTCTACGTCTCCGCCCTGTGCGTCACCGCCGTCAACCGCTTCGTCCTCTCCGGTCTGTCCGCCGCTCTGCCGCGCGTGGTCGACACCGAGCGCCTCGTCCTCGCCAACTCCCTCTCCCCGACCGCCGGAACACTGGCGGCGACCGCGGGCGGCGGCCTCGCCTTCGCCGTCCGCCTGGTGGGGGCGGACTCCGACGCGGCCGTGGTGCTCGTGGCGGCCGGGCTGTACCTGTGCGCGGCCCTGGCGACGCTGACCATGGCCCGGGAACTCCTCGGCCCCGACCGGAGCGCGGTGCGCGTGCGGATCGGCACGGCTCTCACCGGCACGGTGCGCGAACTCGCGGCAGGCGTACGGCACCTGGCCGCATCGCCGCGCCGGGAGGCCGCCTGGGCGCTGGCAGCCATGTCCGTGATGCGGTTCTGCTACGGCGCGCTCCTCGTCATGCTGCTGATGCTCTGCCGGTACGCCCTCACCTCCACCCCGGACGAGGGACTCGCCCTGCTGGGCCTGGCGTTGGGCGTGTCGGGCGCCGGTTTCTTCGCGGCGGCGGTGGTGACGCCCTGGACCGCGGGGCGGCTGGGGCCGGGCCGCTGGATCGTCGTGTGCGCCGGGGCCGCCGCCGTGCTGGAGCTCGCGCTCGGACTGCCGTTCGCCACCGTGCCCCTGCTGGTCGCGGCGTTCGTCCTGGGCCTGACCACCCAGGGAGCGAAGATCGCCACGGACACCATCGTCCAGTCCTCCGTCGACGACGGCTTCCGTGGCCGGATCTTCTCGGTCTACGACGTCCTGTTCAACGTCTTCTTCGTCGCCGCGGCCGCAGTCGCCGCCCTGATGCTGCCGCCGGACGGCCGGTCCGTACCCCTGGTGGCCACGATCGCCGTGATCTACGCGACGGTAGCTACCGCTATGGCCCGGTTCGGGCGCGAGTCAGTGTCACATCAATGACACAGAGCCACTTCTGACTACTGCGGTGTCAGTGGGGACCGTTACCTTACGTGGGTCTTATCTCGCGACATGTTCGCGTCACGCATCCATGTTTTCAGGGGGAACCCACGTGTCCACTCCGCCGCCCCAGGGCAACCCGTTCGCGCAGAACCAGCCCACGGGTCAGCCCCAGGCTCCGTACCCGCCGCAGGGCGGCTACCCCCAGCAGCCCGGCCAGCCCGGCATCCCGCCCCAGGGCGCGGGTCCGTACGCCCCGGTTCCGCCGCAGCCGTCCGGCCGCAAGGTCAGCGCCAAGATGATCAAGAACATCGTGATCGTCGTCGCGGTGGCGGGCATCGCCATCGGCGGCTGGATCACCAGCCGGGACGACGCGAACACGGCGGCCGTCGGCGACTGCATGCACCGCGGCAGCACCGACGACAACAACCCGGACCTTGAGGTCGTCGAGTGCAGCGACGCGAAGGCCCAGTTCAAGGTGCTGGCCAAGATCGAGGGCTCCTACATGACGCAGACTCTGGCGTCGAGCAAGTGCAAGTCCGAGGCCGAGGACTTCCAGTACACGTACACCGAAAGCGGTGACGGCAAGGACTTCCTGCTCTGCCTGCAGGACTACAAGAAGTAGGACCGGCACGGACAGGGGCGGTGTTTCACGTGAAACACCGCCCCTTCGTCCGTCCCCGGGGCGGCGTGTTTCACGTGAAACATGCCGCCCCGGCCCACGGACTCAGCCCTCCTGCTCGGCCCACCACTCCTTGAGCACCGCGACCGCCGCGTCATGGTCCATCGGCCCGTGCTCCAGCCGCATCTCCAGCATGTGCTTGTAGGCGCGGCCGACGACCGGACCGGGACCGACGCCCAGAATCTCCATGATCTGGTTGCCGTCGAGATCGGGGCGGATGGAGTCCAGCTCCTCCTGCTCCTGCAGCCGGGCGATCCGCTCCTCCAGCCCGTCGTACGCCCGGGACAGGGCCGCCGCCTTGCGCTTGTTGCGCGTGGTGCAGTCCGAGCGGGTCAGCTTGTGGAGGCGGTCGAGGAGCGGCCCGGCGTCACGGACGTAGCGGCGGACCGCGGAATCCGTCCACTCACCGGTGCCGTAGCCATGGAAACGCAGGTGGAGTTCGACCAGACGTGAGACGTCCTTCACCAACTCGTTGCTGTACTTGAGCGCGGTCATGCGCTTCTTGGTCATCTTCGCCCCGACCACCTCGTGGTGGTGGAAGGAGACCCGGCCGTCCTTCTCGAAGCGCCGGGTACGCGGCTTGCCGATGTCGTGCAGGAGGGCGGCCAGCCGGAGGGTGAGGTCGGGCCCGTCGTCCTCCAGCGCCATCGCCTGTTCCAGGACGATCAGCGTGTGGTCGTAGACGTCCTTGTGCCGGTGGTGCTCGTCGCGCTCCAGACGCAGAGCCGGCAGCTCGGGCAGCACGTGATCGGCGAGGCCGGTCTCCACGAGCAGCGACAGGCCCTTGCGCGGGTACGGGGAGAGGATCAACTTGTTCAGCTCGTCCCGGACCCGCTCGGCCGAGACGATCTCGATCCGCCCGGCCATCTCCGTCATCGCCGCGACGACCTCGGGGGCGACCTCGAAATCCAGCTGAGCCGCGAAGCGCGCGGCCCGCATCATCCGCAGCGGGTCGTCGGAGAAGGACTCTTCCGGAGTGCCCGGGGTGCGCAGGACACGCGCGGCGAGATCCTCCAGACCGCCGTGCGGGTCGATGAACTCCTTCTCCGGCAGCGCGACGGCCATCGCGTTCACGGTGAAGTCACGGCGGACGAGATCCTCCTCGATCGAATCGCCGTACGACACCTCGGGCTTGCGCGAGGTCCGGTCGTACGCCTCCGACCGGTAGGTGGTCACCTCGATCTGGTAGCCGCCCTTGTGGGCGCCGACCGTGCCGAAGGCGATCCCGACCTCCCAGACGGCGTCCGCCCAGGGGCGCACGATCTTGAGTACGTCCTGGGGACGGGCGTCGGTCGTGAAGTCCAGGTCGTTGCCGAGCCGCCCCAGCAGCGCGTCCCGGACCGAGCCGCCGACCAGGGCGAGTGAGAACCCGGCCTCCTGGAAGCGGCGGGCGAGGTCGTCGGCGACAGGAGCGACCCGTAGCAGTTCACTCACCGCGCGCTGCTGCACCTGGCTCAGGACACTGGACGTTTCTTCGTTGGCGTTCGGCACAACAGAAGAGGGTACGTGGCCCGGGCATCCCGCAGCTCCTCGTATACGGGGTGAGGACACGTCCCTCCATACCCGCACAAGGGCTGCCCTTGAGCGGTAAAGAACCGCTCCCTTCCATAGGTCCGCATACCGGACAGCGGTACGCCGGCCCGCGATCTTGTGGGGCGGACCGCGGCACTTCCCCTCAGCGCGCATCGTTACCATGCGTGGACGCACATTCCGACGACCACTGACGACGACGAGGGACGGGCGAGCGCGTGGCCGACGCGGCAGACTTCCAGGGGACCAGTGCCTCACCTGCCCGCCGGTGGCTGCGGCGCACCGGGGCACTGCTCGCTGGTGCGCCCCTGCTGGCCGGACTCCTCCAGATGCCCGGCGCGCCCCCCGCGGACGCGACGGGACAGGAGTCCCCGCAGGCCGCCTCCGGCGCGGGCTCGGTCTCCGTCGCCGTCGACTCCCTCACCCCCAGCGTCCCCACCGAGGGGGACACGCTGACGGTGTCGGGCACGGTCACCAACAACGGCAAGCAGGCGGTCACCGACGCCCACGTCGATCTGCGGGTGGGCCCCCAGGTCGAGACCCGCTCGTCCATCGACACCCTGGCCAAGAAAAGCGACGACCTGCAGGGTCCCGCCGGCCAGGAGGTCGGCGGGAAGTACACCGAGAAGTTCCCCAGGCTCACCCCGGGCGTGGCGGAGCCCTTCACGATCTCCGTTCCGGTGGAGGAGCTGGACCTCGGCGGGAACGGCGTCTACCAGCTGGGCGTCACCCTCTCCGGGGAGACCGCCGCTCAGCCCTGGGACCGGGTCCTCGGCATCCAGCGCACGTTCCTGCCCTGGCAGCCGGAGGAAGCCGACACGAAGACCAGGACCACGTTCCTGTGGCCACTCGTCTCCACCTCCCACATGGCGGCCGAGACGGGGTCGAACGAGCAGCAGACGCCGGTCTTCCGCGACGAGGAGCTCGCCGAGGAGATCTCCCCGGGCGGCCGCCTCGACCAGATGGTGTCGCTGGGCGAGTCCCTCGACGTCACGTGGGTGGTCGACCCGGACCTGCTGGCGTCCGTCGACGCGATGACGAGGAGCTACGAGGTCCGCGCCGCCGACGGCAGCACCACACCCGGCAGGAACCAGGAGCTCGCCAAGCGGTGGCTGACCGACCTCCAGCAGGCGGTCGCCGGCAAGGAGGTCGTGGCGCTGCCGTTCGGCGACCCCGACCTGGCCTCCCTCGCCCACAACGGCACGACCGTGACCGGGTCGCTGAGTCACCTCAAGGAAGCCACCGACGTCGTCGACGACACGGTGGAGACGATCCTCCACGTGAAGCCGAACACGGACTTCGCCTGGCCCGTCGACGGGGCCGTCGACCCGTCGATCGTGAAGGTCGCGACGTCCGCGGGCGCCGACAAGGTGATCGCCCGCGGCGACAGCCTCCAGGACAACCTCCCCTACACGCCCTCAGCGGCCCGGCCCATCGGCGGCGGCACCACGGCGGTCGTGGCGGACGCCAGGATGTCCACGCCGTTCCAGGGCGATCTGACGAGGGCCTCCGCGTCCACGCTCGCCGTGCAGCGCTTCCTCGCCCAGAGCCTGACGCTGGGCCTGCAGACCGGCAAGCAGCGCAGCGTCGTCGTCGCCCCGCAGCGCATGCCCTCCGTCAGCCAGGCCCGGGCCATGTCCGAAGCCCTGACGGCCCTGCAGGACGGGAACTGGTCCGAGTCCCAGGACCTCGCGGACGCCGCCCGGGCCAAGCCCGACCCCGCGGCGAACACGAAGGTGCCCCCGGCGTCGGTCTACCCCCGTGACCTGCGCAAGCAGGAACTGCCGCGGGCCGCGTTCGAGCAGATCGCCAGGACGCAGGGCAAGCTCGACAAGTTCAAGGTGATCCTCACCATCCAGTCCCGCGTGGTCACCCCGTTCGGCCGGGCCATGAACCGCGAGATGTCCACCTCTTGGCGCGGCCGGGGCGTCGCGGCGGTGGGCTACCGCTACGACATCGAGTCCTACCTCGACGGGCTCATCGACGGGGTCAAGCTGATCCAGAAGACGGAGACCAAGCTCTCCGGCCGCAGCGCCACGATCCCCGTGACGGTCCAGAACAACCTGGTGCAGGGCGTCGAGCACCTGCAGCTGCGGCTCACGTCGCAGAACCCGACCCGCCTCAAGATCGGCGACGCCCCTTACGAGGAGCAGCCCGTCGCGGTCAACGGCGGCCACAGCCAGTCGGTGAAGTTCACCACGTCCGCCAACGCCAACGGACAGGCCAAGGTGGTCGCCCAGCTGTACACGGAGGACGGCCGGCCCTACGGCGACCCCGTCATCTTCGACGTGCGGGTGACCGAGGTCACCCCCACCGTCATGCTGGTCATCGGCGGCGGCTTCCTCCTCCTGGTCCTGGCCGGCTTCCGGATGTACACCCAGCGCAAGCGCGCCGCCGCCCGCGAAGCGGCCGAGCCGGAGGACACCGCCGAGGCCGGCGAGACCGCCGACGGCCCGCGGGAACCGGCCGGCACTCCGCAGAACCCGCACACCGCCGGCGACCGTCCCACGGAGGAGTCCACTGCGGGTTCCCGGGCCCACACCCCGGAGCAGCCGAGTGACCCGGTCCCGGACACCGCAGCGGAAAGCGCCGACCCGTCCGGCACGGGTGAGAGAGTGGACCGTTGAGATGTCGTGGCCGGTGGGCCCGGGACGATGAGGTGGGGTAACCATGAACGCGCCGTACGACGGTGACCGCGGCCGTGCCGCGGGCAGCCCGGGCCACCCCGAGTCGGGCGGGCCCGAGGGCTCGCCGGCCGAGCACGGCCAGGTACCGCCGCAGCCGCCCGCGGACATGTACCTCCAGGACGCCTACGCCCCGGACCCCTACCAGGCGCACGACCTCGCCGCCCAGGACCCGGTCGGCGAGGCGCTCTACGACCGCGCCGCGCACCCGCCCCCCGCCCCGGGCACCTACCCGCCCCAGCAGCAGCTGTACGCCCAGCCGCCGCAGTCGCCGTACGCACCCGATCCGCGGGTGTGGGCCCAGACGCCCGCGCCCGAGCCGGACGGCCCCACGCGGCACCTCCCCTACGGCGACGACCCGCGTACCACCCAGTTCGTCGGCGTGGACGACCTCGTCTCCCGGGCGGGCGGGCCACGCCAGGAACCGGACGCGTTCGCGCACCTCTTCCGGGACCAGCAGCAGAGCAGCGGCCACCCCTCGTACGAGACGCCGTCGGTCCCCGGCCCATCACCGGCGCCCACGGGGCAGGGCCAGTACCAGGCACCCGGGCACGGTGACACGGCGACGTCCCCGGCCGACGAGGCACCCGCGCCGGAGCCCGCCGCCGCGCCCGCCCCGAAGAAGGGCGGCCGCGCCGGGGGCCTGCTGAAGTCCAGCGCCGTGATGGCGGCGGGCACGATGGTCTCCCGGCTCACCGGCTTCATCCGCTCCGCGCTGATCGTCTCGGCCCTGGGCGTCGGCCTTCTCGGTGACACCTTCCAGGTCGCCTACCAGCTGCCGACGATGATCTACATCCTCACGGTCGGCGGCGGCCTGAACTCCGTCTTCGTACCGCAGCTGGTGCGCGCCATGAAGGAGGACGAGGACGGCGGCGAGGCGTACGCCAACCGCCTGCTGACCCTCGTCATGGTGACGCTCGGCGCCCTCACCGCCCTGTCGATCCTCGGCGCGCCGCTCCTGATCCGCCTGCTGTCCGACCCGGTCGCCAGCGACCCGGCGGCGAACCGGGTCGGCATCACCTTCGTCCAGTACTTCCTGCCCTCGATCTTCTTCATGGGCGTCCACGTGGTGATGGGGCAGATCCTCAACGCCCGGGGCAAGTTCGGCGCGATGATGTGGACCCCGGTCCTGAACAACATCGTCATCATCGTGACGCTGGGCATGTTCATCTACGTCTACGGCACCGCGGCCGACTCCGGGATGAAGGTCACCACCATCCCGCCGGAGGGCCAGCGCCTGCTCGGCATCGGTGTGCTGCTCGGCCTCGTGGTCCAGGCACTGGCGATGATCCCCTACCTGCGTGAGACCGGGTTCCGGCTGCGGCTGCGCTTCGACTGGAAGGGCCAGGGCCTCGGCAAGGCCGTCACGCTCGCCAAGTGGACGGTCCTGTTCGTCCTCGCCAACCAGGCGGGCGCGATGATCGTCATCCAGCTGTCGACCGCGGCGGGCAAGGCCTCGCCCGTCGACGGCACCGGCTTCGCCGCCTACGCCAACGCCCAGCTGATCTGGGGCCTGCCGCAGGCCATCATCACGGTCTCCCTGATGGCCGCCCTGCTGCCGCGCCTGTCACGCTCGGCGGTCGAGGGCGACGGCGGCGCTGTCCGCGACGACATCTCCCAGGGTCTGCGCAACACGGCCGTCGCGATCGTGCCGATCGCCTTCGGCTTCCTCTCGCTCGGCATCCCGCTGTGCACGCTGATGTTCGGCTCCTCGGGCACCAGCGAGGCGACCAACATGGGGTACATGCTGATGGCGTTCGGCCTCGGCCTGATCCCGTACTCCGTGCAGTACGTGGTCCTGCGTGCCTTCTACGCCTACGAGGACACCCGAACGCCCTTCTACAACACGGTCATCGTGGCCGCGGTCAACGCCGGCGCCTCGGCGGCCTGCTACTTCGTCATCCCGTCCCGCTGGGCCGTGGTCGGCATGGCCGCCTCCTACGGACTGGCCTACGCGATCGGCGTCGGCGTGGCCTGGCGCCGGCTGCGCAAGCGGCTGGGCGGGGACCTCGACGGCGCCCGCGTGCTGCGGACTTACGCCCGGCTGTGCATCGCGTCGATCCCGGCCGCCCTGCTCAGCGGCGCGGCCGTCTACGGCATCGGTCACACGCTCGGCCAGGGCGTCGCGGGCTCGCTCGTCGCGGTGTTCGCCGGCGGTGCCGTGCTGCTCGGGGTCTTCTTCGTCGCCGCCCGCCGCATGCGCATCGAGGAACTCAACTCGCTGGTCGGCATGGTCCGCGGGCGCCTGGGACGCTGAGGAGGGGGGTAGGCGCACAACCATCGTCAGCCACCGCGTGTCGTGCATAGCGGCGGACTGTGGGCACAATTGGTTTCGGCGTCGGACGGCGCGCATCGGATGCGGACCGGCGCGCAATGGATGGGGAGGCAGGAACGACGGTGGCGGAACGGAGTACGGCTGCCGTCGACGTGGCAGACAACAGCGGCGAGACGTCGCTGACCGCGGAGGCGGACCAGTCCACGGCCGACGGGGTGGCCAAGAACCTGGAGCGGGACACGGACAGCGACGAGGTACAGGAGAGCACCCGGGCCGACGGTTCCGGGAAGACCTCGACGCCTGAGCTGCACAGTGGTCACAAGCTCGCCAGACGCTACCGCCTCGAGGAGTGCGTCACCCGTCTGGACGGTTTCAGCAGTTGGCGTGCCGTGGACGAGAAGCTCCGCCGAGCCGTCGGCGTGCACATCCTGCCCGCGGACCACGCACGGGCCCGGTCCGTCCTGGCCGCCGCCCGCTCCTCGGCACTCCTCGGCGACCCGCGCTTCGTCCAGGTGCTGGACGCGGTGGAGGAGAACGACCTCGTCTACGTGGTCCACGAGTGGCTCCCGGACGCGACCGAACTGACCACGCTCCTCGCCTCCGGGCCGCTGGAGCCGTACGACGCCTACCAGATGGTCAGCCAGGTCTCCGCCGCCATGGCCGCCGCCCACCGTGAGGGCCTCGCCCACCTGCGACTGAACCCCAACGCCGTCCTGCGCGCCTCGACCGGCCAGTGGCGCATCCGCGGCCTCGCCGTGAACGCCGCCCTGCGCGGCATCTCGTCCGACACCCCGCAGCGCACCGACACCGAGGCCATCGGCGCCCTGCTGTACGCGGCGCTGACCCAGCGCTGGCCGTACGAGAGCGACGCCTACGGGCTGTCGGGGCTTCCGAAGGACATCGGCCTCATCGCACCCGACCAGGTACGGGCCGGGGTGCACCGCGGACTGTCCGAGCTCTCGATGCGGGCCCTCGCCAACGACGGTGCCACCGCCTCCCGGCACGAGTCGCCGTGCACCACGCCGGAGGAGCTGGTGAAGGCGATCGGCGAGATGCCCCGCATCCGCCCGCCGGAGCCGGCGTTCACCGCCCCGCCCGAGTACCAGCGCACGACGTACCAGCAGGGCACCTACGGCCGCCAGGTCCCCGGTGCGACCCAGTCGATCCCCGCCCCGCCGCCCCCGCTGCAGAGCCGCACCGGCAAGGCCCTGAAGTGGGCCGTGTCCGCCCTCCTGATCGCCGCCCTCGGCCTCGGCAGCTGGCAGCTGGCCGACGCCCTCATGGACCAGGGCGGCAAGGCAGAGGACCCGACCAAGACGCAGAACAACGAGGGCGACAAGAACAAGAACCGCCCGGCCCCGAAGCCGATCGCGATCAAGGGCTCCCAGGAGTACGTCGCCAAGGGCCAGGCCCAGCACGCCGCCGACGTCGGCAAGACCTACGACGGCGACACGTCAACGGCCTGGCGCACCAACAGCTATCTCGACGGTCCCAAGATGGTGATAAAGCCGGGTGTCGGCATCGTCTACGACCTCGGGTCCGAGCAGCAGGTCTCGTCCGCGACCCTGTCGCTCCGGTACGGCGGTGACCACACCACGGCCGAGCTGTACGCGACCGATTCCCTCGGTTCCGCCACCCCGCTGAGCTCCATGAAGAAGCTCGGCACGGTGACGTCGAGCAGCACCACCGCGAAGATCACCGTCGACAAGCCGGTGAAGAGCCGGTACGTCCTGGTCTGGCTGACGGCGCTGCCCTACTCGGGCTACGACCCGTCCAACTTCGGTGACGCGGGCTACAAGCAGGCGATCACCGAAGTGAAGTTCACGGGCTGAGAGCCGACCGAGGGGAAGGGGTCCGATGGGGGACAGCGCCGAACTCAGCGGTGCGACGGATCAGGACCTCCTCGCCCGCCATGTGGAGGGTGACCCCGACGCCTTCGGGGAGATCGTCCGGCGGCACCGTGACCGGCTCTGGGCCGTCGCCCTGCGGACCCTGGGGGACCGCGAGGAGGCCGCTGACGCGGTGCAGGACGCGCTCGTCTCCGCCTACCGGGCCGCCCACACCTTCCGTGGCCAGTCGGCCGTCACGACCTGGCTGCACAGGATCACCGTGAACGCCTGCCTCGACCGGGCCCGCAAGGCGGCCTCCCGGAAGACCTCCCCCGTCGACGACACCGAGCGTCTGGAGCAGCTGCTGGAGCCGCACGAGTCGGCCTCCGCACCTGCCGAGCGCAACGATCTCCACCGGCAGCTCGTCGAGGCGCTGGGCACGCTGCCGGCCGATCAGCGCGCGGCGCTCGTCCTGGTGGACATGCAGGGCTATCCCGTCGCGGAGGCAGCCCGCATCCTCGACGTGCCGACCGGCACGGTGAAGAGCAGGTGCGCCCGCGGCAGAGCCAGACTCCTGCCGCTGCTCACCCACCTCCGGCCGGACGGCAGCGGCAAGAAGACGGGCACGGAACGGAACCGGACGCCGGAGTCGGCCGTCCCACCCGCAGCGGGTCCGCACCCAGCGGAACCGCCGGACACAGGACCGAGCGACTCAGCTGTAGTGAAGGGCGGAGGTGGGCGAGCGTGACGTCGACGACCGACATGGCCGGGCACCCGGACGTCGCGGAGATCTCCGACCTCGTCGAGGGCCTCCTCCCACCGGCCCGGAGCAGCGACCTGCGGCGGCATCTCGACGCGTGTGAGCTCTGCGCGGACGTCCACGCCTCCCTGGAGGAGATCCGCGGGCTGCTCGGCACCCTGCCGGGTCCCCCGCGCATGCCCGCCGAGGTCGCCGGGCGCATCGACGCCGCACTCGCCGCCGAGGCCCTGCTGACGGCCACCCGCCCGGAGACCTCGGAGGAGAGGGGCGCATCTCCGGGGGCTCCCGGCTCAGGCTCCGGCTCTGGCTCTGGCTCCAGCTCCGAGTCCGACTCGAAGCCCACCCCCGCCGGAGACGACACCGGTGCGCATGTTTCACGTGAAACATCGACGTCCGCCGACCGGCCCGCCGGCCGCCCCCGCTCTTCGACCACCGGACCGGGACGCAAGGGACGCACGCGAAACGGACGTCGCAGGATCGCCGTTCTGGGCACCGTCTTCACCGTCGCCGCCCTGGGGCTGGGATCGGTACTCCTGTCGTCCCTCGGGGACGGCCAGCCCTCGCGCGACACGGCGAGCGGTCAGCGGACCACCCCCGCGGACACCTTCTCGGAGGGGCAGCTGCGGAACCAGGTTTCCGATCTCCTCTCCGAAAACAAGAGCGAGACCGAGGAAGGCGGCGGTACCCGCAGTCCCTTCGGCGCGGCGACCGCACCGGGCACCGACGATCCGAGAGTCTTCCGGGAGGTCGTGGTACCCGGCTGCGTGCGTGATGGCATCGGGCGTGAAGACGCCGCCCTCGCTGTCGAGAACGGCACGTACCAGGGGAAGAAGGCCATGCTCGTGCTGCTCCCCGATGCCGCCGACGCCACGCGGGTCACCGCCTACATCGTCGACGCGACCTGTGTGGCGCAGAAGGACTCCGCTGCCCCGGGCAAGGTCCTCCTGAAGCGTACCTACCCGTCTCCCTGAGCCGGTGCCTCGTCTCTCCCGTGGGTGGTGTCCGGCACGGGGCGCATCTCCGTGTGCCCGGACACAGCGGGAATGCGCGCCCCTTAGGATCCGTTGGGTGGGGTGAGAGCTCCGCAAGAAGCTCCCACCGGTCGAACGACGCAGTCCAGAGACGAGGAATCAAGCCGTGAGCGACGTCCGTAACGTGATCATCATCGGCTCCGGGCCCGCCGGTTACACGGCGGCGCTGTACACCGCACGCGCGTCGCTGAAGCCCCTGGTGTTCGAGGGGGCCGTCACCGCGGGTGGTGCGCTCATGAACACCACCGACGTCGAGAACTTCCCGGGCTTCCAGGACGGCATCATGGGCCCCGAGCTCATGGACAACATGCGTGCCCAGGCGGAGCGCTTCGGCGCCGAGCTCGTCCCGGACGACGTGGTGGCCGTCGACCTGACCGGTGAGATCAAGACCGTCACGGACACCGCCGGCACCGTCCACCGGGCCAAGGCCGTGATCGTGGCGACGGGTTCGCAGCACCGCAAGCTCGGCCTGCCGAACGAGGACGCCCTCTCCGGCCGTGGCGTGTCGTGGTGCGCCACGTGTGACGGGTTCTTCTTCAAGGACCAGGACATCGCCGTGATCGGTGGTGGCGACACCGCGATGGAGGAGGCCACCTTCCTCTCGCGGTTCGCCAAGTCCGTCACCGTCGTCCACCGGCGTGACACCCTGCGTGCCTCCAAGGCCATGCAGGAGCGCGCCTTCGCCGACCCGAAGATCTCGTTCGTGTGGGACAGCGAGGTCGCCGAGATCCAGGGCGACGCGAAGCTCTCCGGCCTGAAGCTGCGCAATCTCAAGACCGGCGAGCTCTCGGACCTGCCGGTGACCGGACTCTTCATCGCCATCGGCCACGACCCCCGCACCGAGCTCTTCAAGGGCCAGCTCGACCTGGACGAAGAGGGCTACCTGAAGGTGAACGCGCCGTCGACGCGCACGAACCTGACCGGCGTCTTCGCTGCCGGTGACGTCGTGGACCACACCTACCGGCAGGCGATCACGGCGGCCGGCACCGGCTGCTCCGCCGCTCTGGACGCCGAGCGCTTCCTGGCCGCCCTCGCGGACGAGGAGCAGCCGGAGCCCGAGAAGACCGCTGTCTGACCCCTCCCTACCCGCCCCACGCACCAACAGTTAAGGAGCCCGCCGTGGCCGGCACCCTGAAGAATGTGACCGACGACTCCTTCGAGCAGGACGTCCTCAAGAGCGACAAGCCCGTCCTGGTGGACTTCTGGGCCGCCTGGTGCGGTCCGTGCCGCCAGATCGCGCCGTCCCTCGAGGCGATCGCCTCCGAGTACGGCGACAAGATCGAGGTCGTCAAGCTCAACATCGACGAGAACCCGGGTACGGCCGCCAAGTACGGCGTCATGTCCATCCCGACCCTGAACGTCTACCAGGGTGGCGAGGTCGCCAAGACCATCGTGGGTGCCAAGCCGAAGGCCGCGATCGTTCGCGACCTGGAGGAGTTCATCGCCGAGTGAGGCGGCTGAGCCGTCGCGCCGACGGCGCATGTTTCACGTGAAACACGAATGGGCCAACCCGAACGGGTTGGCCCATTCGTTTGTCTGCCCCTCGCTACAGAGGTCGCAGGGCCGGCTCCTTCTGGACGGCTCCCAGAAGCCGGTCGAGCGCCATCTCGACGTCTTCCTTCCAGGAGAGCGTGGACCTCAGCTCCAGCCGTAGCCGGGGGTGCGTGGGATGCTGCCGGACTGTCTTGAAGCCCACCGCCAGAAGATGCTCGGCGGGCAGTACGCAGGCCGGCTCCTTCCACCGGGCGTCTCCGAACGCCTCGATCGCCTTGAAGCCGCGCCGCAGCAGATCTTTCGCCACCGTCTGGACCATCACCCGGCCCAGTCCTTGCCCCTGGTAGCCCGGCACGATGAACGCGGTGATCAGCTGGACGGCGTCGGGAGAGACCGGACTCGTGGGGAACGCCGTGGAGCGGGGGACATAAGCGGGAGGAGCGTAGAGCACGAAACCCACCGGCACATCGTCGACGTAGACGACCCGGCCGCAGGAGCCCCAGTCCAGCAGGACAGCTGAGATCCAGGCTTCCTTCTCCAGGTCGGACGTGCCCGCCTTTACCGCTGCTTCACCGCTGACCGGGTCGAGCTCCCAGAAGACGCACGAACGACAGCGCTGGGGGAGGTCCTGAAGGTTGTCCAGCGTGAGCGGTGCAAGCCGACGCCCCATGAAGGCTGTTCCTCGCTTCCTTCGCCCGCCACGTCACGGGCGGCTGTCAGAGCACTCCGTTCCCTGAGGAGACTGCCGATGAACCCACCGACGGCTCCCAGCCCCAGACCGGCGCTCACCAGCCCGGTGCGGCTCATCGTTCGCATGGCCCCTGCCTCCCTCTCAGAGGTGTTGCCGGAGGTCGCGCCGTATCCGAACGCATCGTATCCACGATGCGATTCCCTCGAAACCGGCAGAAAGGAAAAAGCGGGCCACGTTCCGGTACACACCGGACACGGCCCGCTCTGTCGGATGCACAGCCGAGACTCCTCCGGAGACTCAGGACTCGCTTTCCTCGGAGTCGCCCTCCAGAAGATTCTTCTGCAGGACCGGCCCCTCACCGGGAGCGAGCGAATCGAGGATCCGCTCCAAGTCCTCCATCGAGGCGAACTCGACGGTGATCTTGCCCTTCTTCTGTCCCAGGTCGACCTTCACCCGCGTCTCGAACCGGTCCGAGAGCCGCGTGGCGAGGTCCGACAACGCGGGAGAGACCCGAGCTCCGGCCCGCGGCCCCTTGGGGCGCTGGGCCTTCTGAGGACGTGATCCCATGAGGGTCACGATCTCCTCGACGGCACGCACCGAAAGCCCTTCGGCGACGATGCGGTGGGCCAGCCTGTCCTGTTCCTCCGAGTCCTCCACGGACAGCAGAGCCCGAGCATGACCGGCGGAGAGCACTCCCGCGGCGACCCGGCGCTGCACGGCCGGCGACAGCTTCAGCAGGCGCAGGGTGTTGGAGACCTGCGGGCGCGAGCGGCCGATGCGGTCCGCCAGCTGGTCGTGCGTGCAGTTGAAGTCCCTGAGCAACTGGTCGTAGGCGGCGGCCTCTTCCAGCGGGTTCAGCTGAGCGCGGTGCAGGTTCTCCAGCAGGGCGTCCAGGAGGAGCTTCTCGTCCTCCGTCGCCCGCACGATCGCGGGGATCGCTTCCAGGCCCGCCTCACGACAGGCCCGCCAGCGACGCTCGCCCATGATGAGCTCGTAGCGGGCGGGGCCCACCTGCCGGACGACGACCGGCTGGAGGAGCCCCACTTCCTTGATGGAGGTGATGAGCTCGGAGAGCGCGTCCTCGTCGAAGACCTCACGCGGCTGCCGCGGGTTCGGGGTGATCGAGTCGAGCGGGATCTCCGCGAAGTGCGCACCAATCGGTGCGGCGGGCGCGGCCGGGGCAGCAGGCTGCGCCGCTTCCTCTGTTTCACGTGAGACAGGGGGCAGCGTCGCCACCTTCGCTGCGGCCACTCCGCGGTCGTTGGGCAGCACGGGCACTGCCGCGGGGGACGCGGAAGCGGATCCCCCCGCTGCCGCCTGGGCCACCGACTTCTCTGTCGGGGCGGCAGGGATCAGTGCGCCGAGACCACGGCCCAGCCCCCTCCGTCGCTCGCTCACTGGATGCCCTCCACCATGCTCGGGTCGTTCTGTTGGGCGCCGATATGGGCGTGCGTGGCGTCATAGCTGATGCCCACGCCCTTCAGCGCGATCTCTCGTGCCGCCTCAAGATAAGAGAGGGCACCACTCGATCCTGGATCGTAAGTCAGAACCGTCTGCCCGTAGCTCGGGGCCTCGGAGATACGGACGGAACGGGGGATGCTCGTCCGCAGCACCTCGTCGCCGAAGTGGGTGCGTACCTCTTCGGCGACCTGGGACGCCAGCCGGGTCCGGCCGTCGTACATGGTGAGCAGAATGGTCGACACGTGCAGGGCGGGGTTCAGGTGCCCCCGCACCAGATCGACGTTGCGCAGCAACTGACCCAGGCCCTCCAGCGCGTAGTACTCGCACTGGATGGGGATCAGGACCTCCTGGCCCGCCACCAACGCGTTGACCGTCAGGAGGCCCAGCGAGGGCGGGCAGTCGATGAGGATGTAGTCCAGCGGCTGCTCGTACGCCTGGATGGCGCGCTGCAGTCTGCTCTCCCGGGCCACAAGGGACACCAGCTCGATCTCCGCACCGGCGAGATCGATGGTGGCGGGGGCGCAGAAGAGGCCTTCGACATCGGGAACCGGCTGGACGACTTCGGAGAGCGGCTTGCTCTCCACCAACACGTCGTAGATGGACGGCACTTCGGCGTGGTGGTCGATGCCCAGTGCGGTGGACGCGTTCCCCTGGGGATCGAGGTCGACCACGAGGACCCGGCCACCGTGCAGGGCCAGCGACGCGGCCAGGTTGACGGTGGTCGTCGTCTTGCCCACACCGCCCTTCTGGTTGGCGACCACGATGATCCGGGTCTGCTCGGGCCGCGGCAGACCCTCGCCGGCACGGCCCAGAGCCTCCACCGCCAATTGGGCAGCACGACCGATGGGAGTGTCGTCCATCGGAGGCGGTGTTTCACGTGAAACATCCGCCCCCATCGACTCGGTACGGGGACCGGGGACCGGATCGGTCATCGGTCCCGCGATGTTGGCGTCGGACCGCAAGGATTCACTCTCCTCGACTTCAGGCTCGCAATGAACAGAGCCTCCCATGTCTTCGGGGTCGTGAACCAGTGAGGCCTGACGTTCTGTGGAGAAATCCACCTCTGTGGACAACTCGGTTCCCTCGTCGAGTGAGCCGAGGGGCTTACGGTCGCGGGGTTCGGCCGCAGCGCGGCCACGACTGATGATGCCGTGCAGCAGTGAGCGACGTTTCACGTGAAACACGATGCAGGGCAGCCCTGGCCGAACTGCCGCGACACTCCGGCATGCATAGGTTTGGCAGCTTGTGTGGAGTACGTCTCGTCCGCAGGACGGATCAGCGCCGCCGACGCGCGCGGCCCGTACGAGCTGCCTTGGCCCGCTTCGCGGCGAAGCGCACACCGCCCGGACTCTCTCCGACCTCGACCCGTACGACCGTGGACATCGGGTCCACCACGCCCTCGCCCACATGCAGGATGGAGGTCCCCACCGCACCCAGCTTGCTGAGAGCCGCCGAGGCGCTCTTCAGTTCCTCCTCGGCCGCGTCACCCTTGAGCGCGAGCATCTCCCCGTACGGGCGCAGCAACGGGATGCCCCAGGTGGCGAGACGATCGAGGGGCGCGACAGCACGGGCCGTCACCACATGGACGGGCTGGATCTTCCCCATGACCTCCTCGGCGCGGCCGCGCACGACCGTCACATGGTCGAGGCCCAGCAGCTCGACGACCTCGGTGAGGAAGTTGGTGCGCCGCAGCAGCGGCTCGAGCAGGGTGATCTTGAGGTCCTCCCGGACCAGTGCCAGCGGAATGCCCGGCAGACCGGCGCCCGAACCGACGTCGCACACCGTCACTCCCTCGGGCACGACCTCCGAGAGCACCGCGCAGTTCAGCAGGTGCCGCTCCCACAGGCGGGGCACCTCGCGTGGACCGATGAGACCGCGCTGCACGCCCGTCTCAGCGAGCAGCTCGGCGTACCGCACCGCATCCGCGAAGCGGTCACCGAATACCTCGCGCGCCTGCTCGGGCGCGGGGGGAAGCTCCGCTGCCTCCGTCACGGGGGACCGTCCTTCCGTACCGCGTCGGCGCGCCGGGCGCCGACATCAGAACCACAGAACTATCAGGCTGACAAAGTTCGGCCCCGTCTGCGCAACAGACGGGGCCGGGAAAAGCAGGGGCCGATCAGGCGGGCAGCACGACGACGAAGCGCTGCGGCTCCTCGCCCTCGGACTCGCTGCGCAGGCCGGCGGCCTTGACCGCGTCGTGCACGACCTTGCGCTCGAAGGGCGTCATCGGCTGGAGCTTCACTGCTTCGCCGCTGCTCTTGGCCTCGGCGGCGGCCTTGGCGCCCAGCTCGGACAGCTCGGAGCGCTTCCGTGCGCGGTAACCGGCGATGTCGAGCATCAGACGGCTGCGGTCACCGGTCTCCCGGTGCACGGCCAGTCGAGTGAGCTCCTGGAGTGCCTCCAGCACCTCGCCGTCGCGGCCGACCAGCTTCTGCAGGTCACGGCTGCCCGTGTCGCTGATGATCGAGACGGAGGCACGGTCGGCCTCGACGTCCATGTCGATGTCGCCGTCGAGGTCGGCGATGTCGAGCAGACCCTCCAGGTAGTCCGCCGCGATCTCGCCTTCCTGCTCCAGGCGAGTCAGGGTGTCTGCACCCTCGGCAGCGGCGGAGGTGGTGCCTTCCGTCACGGGATGGACTCCTTCTTACTTCTTGGACGGGGACTTGGGCCGCTGGGGGCCCTTGCGCTGTCCGGACTGGGCCTTGCTGCGGGTACCGCCGGCGGGCTTCGCGCCGCCCTTCTTGGCAGCGGGGGCGGGCTTGGCGTCCTCGGGCTCGTCGGACTTGGTCAGCGAGGTCTTCGGCTCCTGCTCACCGGCCGCCTTGGCGCCTCCCACGGCGCCGGCCTGACGCTGTGCCTTGGTCTGCCGCTTGGGCTGCTGACGCCGCGGCGTACCCGTGGTGACCGTCGCGCCGTCCTCGGCCTGGGCGGCGGCAGCGGCCTCGCTCTTGATCACGGTGCCGTCGGCCTGCGCGGCGAGTCCGGCCTTGCTCAGTCCGTTGATGAACTTGCGCTCGTACTCGTTACGGTCGCGGCCCTTGGCGACGATGGCCTTCACGATGACGCGGTCCCTGCGCCGGCTGACCTTCTCGCGGTGCGTGACATGCTTGTGCAGGCGCTCCAGGTACTCGGCCTGGGCCTTGGAACCCGGGGTCGGGTTGTTGCGGATGACGTACATCTGCTGACCCATGGTCCACACGTTGGTGGTCAGCCAGTAGACGAGGACACCGACGGGGAAGTTGATGCCGAAGACGGCGAACATGACCGGGAAGATGTACATCAGCATCTTCTGCTGCTGCATGAACGGCGTCTTCACCGTGGTGTCGACGTTCTTCGTCATCAGCTGGCGCTGGGTGAAGAACTGCGACGCCGACATCAGAATGATCATGACGGCGGTGACCACGCGGACGTCGGTGAGGGTCGCGCCGAGCGACTCCACCTTCGACGCGCTGTCGGTGAACTTCACCGCGAGGGGGGCACCGACGATGTGCGCCTTCTGCGCGCTCTGCAGCAGGTTCTCGTTGATCACACCGATGGTGTCGTTCGAGGCGATGCTGTTGAGCACGTGGTACAGGGCGAAGAAGAACGGGGACTGCGCCAGGATGGGAAGGCACGAGGAGAGCGGGTTGGTGCCCGTCTCCTTGTACAGCTTCATCATCTCTTCGGACTGACGCTGCTTGTCGTTCTTGTAGCGCTCCTGGATCTTCTTCATCTCGGGCTGGAGCGTCTGCATAGCCCGGGTCGCCTTGATCTGCTTCACGAAGAGCGGGATCAGGCAGATACGGATCAGGATCACCAGGGACACGATCGACAGGCCCCAGGCCCACCCGGTGTCGGGGCCGAAGATGGCGCCGTACACCGAGTGGAACTGGACGATGACCCAGGAGACGGGTGTGGTGATGAAGCTGAAGAGGCTGGCAATCGTGTCCACTAATCATGCTCCTTGGGCATGGGACGGTGTCTCTGCGGCCGGGCTCGAAGGACTGGACGGACCTGTGGGAGAAGTCTGTCCCTCGGTGGCCGGGTCGGCGGCGGAGGGCCCGCCCTTGCGTGCGCGCCACGCGTTGCGCAGCATTTCGTGCCACCGCGGACGCTTGCGCGGCGGGACGTGGTCCACACCGCCCAGCGACCACGGATTGCACCGCAGGATGCGCCAGGCCGTGAGTGCCGTGCCCTTGATGGCACCGTGCCGGTCGATGGCCGTGTAGCCGTAGTGGGAGCACGACGGGTAGTACTTGCAGACCGGCCCGAGCAGCGGACTGATCGTCCACTGGTAGAGCTTGATCAGAGCCAGCAGCGGGTACTTCATCGCGCGCCCCCTCCCAGCAGCCGCTGAAGGGCGGCGTCCAGGTCTCGGGCCAGCTGTGCATGGTCGGCGTCGCCCGATCCGGGCAGCGCTCGTACGACTACCAGGCTACCGGGGGGCAGCTGGGCGACTCGCTCGCGCATCAGGTGGCGAAGCCTGCGCTTCACCTTGTTGCGCACGACCGCGCCACCCACGGCTTTGCTCACGACGAAACCCGCACGCGTCGGGGGAGCGCTCTCCCCAGGCGCATGCGGGTCCGTGGCACCGCTTCGAAGGTGGACGACGAGGGTCGGGCGGCCTGCCCGACGCCCTCGTCGTACCGCGGTCGCGAAGTCCTCGCGCCGCCTCAGCCGGTTCTCGGTGGGCAGCACGACGTCATGACCTGACCGGGATCAGGCGGACAGGCGGGCGCGACCCTTGCTACGGCGGGACGCGAGAATCGCGCGGCCGGCACGGGTGCGCATACGCAGCCGGAAGCCGTGGGTCTTCGCGCGACGACGGTTGTTCGGCTGGAAGGTGCGCTTGCTCACTCGGGGGCTCCAGAAAGAATCGGTGGTTGCGGGGTGCCGTCCTGGCTGTCACCGTGCGCCCACGAGTAGCTCGCAGTTACGCCCGAGTGCACCGCTTACCGATCACCCCAGTGACCTGTGCCCATCGGAGGCAGGCGGCAGCAGCCATCGACAACTCGACCTGGTTACGGTACGCGCGGCTACGCCATCCGGTCAAACCAGGAGTCGCCGGGAGACACTTGTCCACAGCCTGGGGACAACAACTTGAACCGCAGCCACCGCCCTGACTACCGTGACTGGACTCCGATTCGTTCCCTTATCCCTGCCCGACCCGATTTACATCCCGACCCGTCCCCGAATCACACCTTCGAGGGACCCGTGAGAGAGCGTGCCCTGTGGCTGACGTACCTGCCGATCTTGCCGCAGTGTGGCCACGCGTATTGGAGCAGCTCCTCGGGGAGGGCCGCGGCCAGGGGGTCGAGGCGAAGGACGAACACTGGATCCGGCGCTGCCAGCCGCTCGCGCTGGTCGCCGACACGGCGCTGCTCGCCGTACCGAACGAATTCGCGAAGGGCGTGCTGGAAGGCCGTCTGGCGCCGGTCGTCAGCGAGACGCTGAGCCGCGAGTGCGGCCGCCCGATCCGGATCGCGATCACCGTCGACGACTCCGCGGGCGAGCCCCCGGCCACGCCGGCGCCCCCCGCCCGCCCCCAGCCGCGCTACGAGGAGCCCGAGCTCCCGTCCGCGCGCCAGGACCGCGACACGTACGACGCCCGCCAGGACCGGGAGGGCTACGACGGCCGCCCCGACCGTGACGCGTACGACAACCGCCCCGAGCGGGACGGATACGACGCGCGCCAGGAGCGTGACGCCTACGACGCCCGCGCGGACCGCGACGGTTACGACGGCCGCCAGGACCGCGACGGGTACGAGGGGTACGGCCGGCACCGCGCCGAGCCGCTGCCGGGAACGGCCGGCGACCAGCTGCCCCCTGGGCGCGCGGACCAGCTGCCGACGGCCCGCCCGGCCTACCCCTCCGAGTACCAGCGCCCCGAGCCCGGCTCCTGGCCCCGGCCGGGACAGGAGGACTACGGCTGGCAGCAGCAGCGCCTCGGCTTCCCCGACCGTGACCCGTACGCGTCCCCGTCGCAGGACTCCTACGGCGGTCAGGACCCGTACGGGGGTCAGGACTCCTACGGCCCGAAGGAGCCCTACGGCTCGCAGGACTACCGTCCACAGCCCGCGGAGCGTCCCTCCTACGAGCCGCCGCGCCCCGAGTACGAGGCGTCACGCCCCGACTACGACCAGCGCGACCCGGTCCGCCGCGAGCTGCCGGAGCCGCCGGCCGGCTCGGGGCACGTGCACCGGGGCGGCCCGGTCGGCCCGAACCTGCCGACGACCGGGGCACCCGGCCCGCTGGCCGCGCAGCCCGCGCCGGCGACCGGCCCGGGCGAGCCCACCGCGCGCCTGAACCCGAAGTACCTCTTCGACACGTTCGTCATCGGCGCCTCCAACCGCTTCGCGCACGCGGCCGCGGTCGCCGTCGCCGAGGCACCGGCCAAGGCGTACAACCCCTTGTTCATCTACGGGGAGTCCGGGCTCGGCAAGACGCACCTGCTGCACGCCATCGGGCACTACGCGCGCAGCCTGTACCCCGGCACGCGGGTGCGGTACGTGAGCTCGGAGGAGTTCACGAACGAGTTCATCAACTCCATCCGGGACGGCAAGGGCGACAGCTTCCGCAAGCGGTACCGGGAGATGGACATCCTGCTCGTCGACGACATCCAGTTCCTCGCGGACAAGGAGTCGACGCAGGAGGAGTTCTTCCACACCTTCAACACGCTCCACAACGCCAACAAGCAGATCGTGCTGTCCAGCGACCGGCCGCCCAAGCAGCTGGTGACGCTGGAGGACCGGCTCCGGAACCGTTTCGAGTGGGGACTGATCACGGACGTCCAGCCGCCCGAGCTGGAGACGCGGATCGCGATCCTGCGCAAGAAGGCGGTGCAGGAGCAGCTGAACGCGCCGCCGGAGGTCCTGGAGTTCATCGCGTCCCGGATCTCGCGGAACATCCGCGAGCTGGAGGGCGCGCTGATCCGGGTCACGGCGTTCGCCTCGCTCAACCGGCAGCCCGTCGACCTGGGGCTGACGGAGATCGTCCTCAAGGACCTCATCCCCGGCGGTGACGACTCGGCGCCCGAGATCACCTCCACGGCGATCATGGGCGCGACGGCCGACTACTTCGGGCTGACCGTCGAGGACCTGTGCGGTACGTCCCGCGGCCGCGCCCTGGTCACCGCCCGGCAGATCGCCATGTACCTGTGCCGGGAGCTGACGGACCTGTCGCTGCCGAAGATCGGCGCGCTGTTCGGCGGCCGCGACCACACGACGGTGATGCACGCGGACCGCAAGATCCGCAACCTGATGGCCGAGCGCCGCTCCATCTACAACCAGGTCACGGAGCTGACCAACCGCATCAAGAACGGCTGACGGCCGCTTCGAAGGGTCACTGAGGGCGCCTCCGGGACTCCTGGGGGCGCCCTTCTGCGTGCCTCTGCATGCGTCTCCTGCTGCCCCTGCATGCGTCTCCTGCGTGCGTCCGCGTGCGTCACGGCGGTCGGCGTCCCTGCCCACGGGCGCCCGCGCCGTCCCCGGCCGCAACCCGCTGTTCGAATAGTCGCCGGGTTACGGCCTCCCTCCACAGATTCGGTGACTTTCTGCCGTCCACATCCTGGGGACCGGGAAGTTGTCCAGATCGTGTCCACAGGGAGCGCTGTTGAAAGACCATCAGACCAGCTCAGGCCCTTGTGGATTGGTGGACGAACGATCTCCACAGACTGTGGACAAAGCGGTGATCCACAGGCTGTGCACGGAGTTGTCCACGGGCTGCCCACAGGCTGGGGGCGGTTGTCCCCAGCGATCGGCGTCTTCTCCACATGCCTGTCCACTGTTCGGCAACCCGACGCGCCTCCTCACCGGGTCGAGTGAAAGGCGTCACACCAAGGTGCCGGGTTGGGCTGTGGGAAAGGTGGGTAAACCTGGGGACGGCACTGGGGAGAACTCGCCTCTCCCTGTGCACGGGGTGTGCAGAACTTTCCGTTCTCCACAGAAGCGCCGGGTTGTCCACCGCCGTCACCCACAGGACCCGTGGACAAATTTTCCGCTCTGAGCTGGGCAAACGTGGTTATCCACGGTATCCACAGGCCCTACTACTACTCCCGACTAGAGAGAGAGCGGAATCCGTTTCGAAGCGGGCCCTGTGCACAACTCGCTCTTCGGCGCCCGACCGCCCCTCGTCACGACTTGACCCCGAGAGGCACCTACTGTCAGTGCCGTGCGTCAGACTGGTCCCCGGTGTCCTCCCCGTCTCAGGGACCGTCGACACCGAGACAGACGATGAGGGCCAGGCAGAGCGAGAAGCGCCGGCAACAGCAGGAGGCGGCAACAGTGAAGATCCGGGTGGAACGCGACGTACTCGCGGAGGCAGTGGCCTGGGCGGCACGCAGCCTCCCGGCCCGTCCGCCGGCGCCTGTCCTCGCCGGCCTGCTCCTGAAGGCCGAGGACGGCCAGCTGAGCCTGTCCGGCTTCGACTACGAGGTCTCCGCCCGGGTGGGCGTCGAGGCCGAGGTCGAGGAGGAGGGCACGGTCCTGGTCTCCGGCCGCCTGCTCGCGGACATCTGCCGCGCGCTGCCCAACCGCCCGGTGGAGATTTCCACAGACGGTGTACGGGCGACCGTGGTCTGCGGTTCCTCGCGGTTCACGCTCCACACCCTGCCTGTGGAGGAGTACCCGGCCCTGCCGCAGATGCCGAACGCGACGGGCACGGTCCCCGGTGAGGTCTTCGCCTCCGCGGCCGCCCAGGTCGCCATCGCGGCCGGCCGCGACGACACGCTGCCGGTCCTCACCGGTGTCCGCATCGAGATCGAGGGCGACACGGTCACGCTCGCCTCCACCGACCGCTACCGCTTCGCGGTCCGCGAGTTCCTGTGGAAGCCGGAGAACCCGGACGCCTCCGCGGTCGCCCTGGTGCCCGCCAAGACGCTCCTGGACACGGCCAAGGCCCTGACCAGCGGTGACCAGGTGACCCTGGCGCTGTCCGGCTCGGGCTCCGGCGAGGGCCTGATCGGCTTCGAGGGCGCCGGCCGCCGCACGACGACCCGCCTGCTGGAGGGCGACCTCCCGAAGTACCGCACGCTGTTCCCGACGGAGTTCAACAGCATCGCCGTGATCGAGACCGCCCCCTTCGTGGAGGCCGTCAAGCGTGTGGCCCTGGTCGCCGAGCGCAACACCCCGGTGCGGCTCAGCTTCGAGCAGGGCGTGCTCATCCTGGAGGCCGGCTCCAGCGACGACGCACAGGCTGTGGAAAGGGTCGACGCCCAGCTGGAGGGTGACGACATCTCGATCGCCTTCAACCCGACCTTCCTGCTCGACGGCCTGAGCGCCATCGACTCCCCAGTCGCCCAGCTGTCCTTCACGACGTCCACCAAGCCCGCGCTGCTCAGCGGCAAGCCGGCCGTGGACGCCGAGGCGGACGAGGCCTACAAGTACCTGATCATGCCGGTGCGCCTCAGCGGCTGAGCGTCGCCGGCTGTCCACAGGCTGGGGGTAAAGCCGCAGGTGAGGGCGTGCGAGTGAGCGCGTATGCCCACAGATGTGCACGAGCGTCCGGGATTAGGCTCGGACGCGGCACACCAGTGCCGCAGCGCCACGTCGGACACCTGCGAACCTTAAGGAAAACAACTGATGGAGCTCGGTCTCGTCGGCCTCGGCAAGATGGGCGGCAACATGCGCGAGCGGATCCGCCGCGCGGGCCACACCGTCTACGGATACGACCGCAACCCGGACCTCGCCGATGTCCACAGCCTGGAAGAGCTTGTGGGCAAGCTCACCGGACCGCGCGTGATCTGGGTGATGGTCCCGGCGGGCGAGGCCACCCAGTCCACCATCGACCGGCTCGCCGAGCTGCTGCAGCCGGGCGACGTCGTCGTGGACGGCGGCAACTCCCGCTGGACGGACGACGAGAAGCACGCCGAGGAGCTGGCGGCCAAGGGCATCGGCTTCGTCGACTGCGGTGTCTCCGGCGGCGTCTGGGGCCTGGAGAACGGCTACGCGCTGATGTACGGCGGCGACCCGGAGAACGTCGCCAAGGTGCAGCCGGTCTTCGACGCCCTCAAGCCGGAGGGCGACTTCGGCTCGGTGCACGCCGGCAGGGTCGGCGCGGGCCACTTCGCCAAGATGGTCCACAACGGCATCGAGTACGCCATGATGCAGGCTTACGCCGAGGGCTGGGAGCTGCTGGAGAAGGTCGACTCCGTGACCGACGTCCGGGAGGTCTTCCGCTCCTGGCAGGAGGGCACGGTCATCCGCTCCTGGCTGCTCGACCTCGCGGTGAACGCGCTCGACGAGGACGAGCACCTGGACGGGCTCCGGGGTTATGCACAGGACTCCGGCGAGGGACGCTGGACTGTGGAGGCCGCGATCGACAACGCGGTGCCGCTGCCGGCGATCACCGCGTCGCTGTTCGCGCGGTTCGCCTCGCGCCAGGAGGACTCGCCCCAGATGAAGATGATCGCGGCGCTGCGGAACCAGTTCGGCGGCCACGCGGTCGAGAAGAAGTAACCGAGCACCGAGGGAGGTCGGCGGAACGACCATGCACGTCACGCATCTGTCGCTGGCCGACTTCCGCTCCTATCCCCGGGTCGAGGTCCCGCTCGACCCGGGGGTGACGGCCTTCGTCGGGCCGAACGGGCAGGGCAAGACCAACCTCGTCGAGGCCGTCGGCTATCTCGCCACCCTCGGCAGCCACCGGGTCTCCTCCGACGCCCCCCTGGTCCGCATGGGCGCCGAGCGGGCGATCGTCCGGGCACAGGTCCGGCAGGGCGAGCGGCAGCAGCTGATCGAGCTGGAGCTCAACCCGGGCCGCGCCAACCGCGCCCGGATCAACAGGTCCACGCAGGTCAGGCCGCGTGACGTGCTGGGAATCGTACGCACGGTCCTGTTCGCGCCGGAGGATCTGGCCCTGGTCAAGGGCGACCCCGGGGAGCGGCGCCGCTTCCTCGACGAGCTGATCACCGCCCGCTCCCCGCGCATGGCGGGGGTCCGCTCCGACTACGACCGGGTCCTCAAGCAGCGCAACACCCTGCTGAAGTCGGCCGCGCTGGCCCGGCGGCACGGCGGCCGTTCCATGGACATGTCCACCCTGGACGTCTGGGACCAGCACCTCGCGCGCGCGGGTGCCGAGCTGCTCGCCCAGCGGCTCGATCTGATCGCCACGCTCCAGCCGCTGGCCGACAAGGCGTACGAGCAGCTCGCCCCCGGCGGCGGCCCGGTCGCCCTGGAGTACAGGCCGTCCGCGCCGGGCGACGCCCACACGCGCGAGGACCTGTTCGAACAGCTGACGGCGGCGCTCGCCGAGGCCCGCAAGCAGGAGATCGAACGGGGCGTCACGCTGGTCGGACCGCACCGGGACGACCTGCTGCTCAAGCTCGGCCAGCTGCCCGCCAAGGGCTACGCCTCGCACGGCGAGTCCTGGTCGTACGCGCTGGCGCTGCGCCTGGCCTCGTACGACCTGCTGCGGGCGGAGGGCAACGAGCCGGTGCTGGTGCTCGACGACGTCTTCGCCGAGCTGGACACCCGCCGGCGCGAGCGGCTCGCCGAGCTGGTCGCGCCCGGTGAGCAGGTGCTGGTGACCGCGGCCGTGGACGACGACGTGCCGCACGTGCTGTCCGGGGCGCGGTTCGCCGTGTCCGACGGGACGGTGGAGCGGGTATGAGCACGCAGGAGCCCAAGAAGGAGCCGGAGCCCTCCGGCGTCGACCTCGCGCGCGTGGCGTTGCGCGCCGCGAAGGAGGCCGCCCGCGCGCGGGGGGACGCGGCGCAGCAGAAGAAGCAGGCGCGCCGGGGCGGCGGGCTGCGCTCCGGCGCGCGCGCCGACGGCCGCGATCCGATGCCCCTCGGCCCCGCGATCAACCGGCTCATCACCGAGCGCGGTTGGGAGGCCCCGGCCGCCGTGGGCGGGGTGATGGGCCGCTGGCCGCAGATCGTCGGCGAGAAGCTCGCCGACCACTGCACCCCGCAGCGGTACGACGAGGACGAGCGCGTCCTGGTCGTGCAGTGCGAGTCGCCGGTCTGGGCGACCGAGGTGCGCCGCCTGGCGCCCGTCCTCGTCGCACGGCTCAACGAGGACCTGGGGCACGGCACCGTACGGCACATCAAGGTCATCGGTCCGAGCGCTCCCACGCGCCGCTACGGCCCCCTGCGCGCCCCCGGCAGCAGTGGACCGCGCGATTCCTACAGGTGACTTACGTCACGTCCTTCCGGCCCCGATCGACGGGCGCGGCCGTCCTCTCGCGGCACCGCACACGGTTGCGAATCGCGACCTGACTCCGAAGTAGCCAAGGGTTGACGGCCGAAAGCGCTGAGTGGCTCCGTGAGCCTCTTGGAGCCCCCTTCCGTATATCGGGAGTCGGACAAGACCCGGCGAGGGCGGCACATGCGGACTCAGGTACCGGCAAACCCCCATCAGTGTCAGTGCTACCGGTAGACTGGAAGCAATCCCGCCCCCATCGTGGGGACCGTCCGGGACAAGCTGAGCAACGCTGATCAAGGCTTACCAACGCAACATGCCGCAGCCGCTCCGGCAACCCTCCCCGGAGGGGAGACCCCCAGAGCCTGGCTCGTGCTGTGCCAGAAAGGGCGCTTCGTGGCCGATTCCGGCAACCCCAACGAGAACATCCCGTCCACCGACGCAGGCGTGACCAGCGAGGCGATCACCTCCAGCAGCGAGGTCACCGCCTCGTACGACGCCAGTGCCATCACCGTCCTCGAGGGTCTGGACGCGGTCCGCAAGCGACCCGGTATGTACATCGGTTCCACCGGTGAGCGCGGCCTGCACCACCTCGTGTACGAGGTCGTCGACAACTCCGTCGACGAGGCGCTGGCCGGGCACGCGGACACGATCGAGGTGACGATCCTCGCCGACGGCGGCGTCCGGGTCGTCGACAACGGCCGTGGCATCCCGGTGGGCATCGTCCCGTCCGAGGGCAAGCCGGCCGTCGAGGTCGTGCTGACCGTGCTGCACGCGGGCGGCAAGTTCGGCGGCGGCGGCTACGCGGTCTCCGGTGGTCTGCACGGCGTCGGCGTCTCGGTCGTGAACGCCCTGTCCAGCAAGGTCTCCGTCGAGGTGAAGACCGACGGTCACCGCTGGACGCAGGACTACAAGATGGGCGTCCCGACGGCCCCCCTGGCCAAGCACGAGGCCACGCAGGAGACCGGCACCTCGGTCACCTTCTGGGCCGACGGCGACATCTTCGAGACCACCGACTACTCCTTCGAGACGCTGTCGCGGCGCTTCCAGGAGATGGCGTTCCTCAACAAGGGCCTGACCATCAAGCTCACCGACGAGCGCGAGTCGGCGAAGGCCACCTCCGGGGCGGACGAGGCGGGCGCGGACGAGACCGCCGAGGTCAAGACGGTCACGTACCACTACGAGGGCGGCATCGTCGACTTCGTGAAGTACCTCAACTCCCGCAAGGGAGAGGCGGTGCACCCGTCGGTGATCGGCCTGGAGGCCGAGGACAAGGACAAGTCCCTCTCCCTCGAAGTCGCCATGCAGTGGAACAGCGGCTACAGCGAGGGCGTGTACTCGTTCGCCAACATCATCCACACCCACGAGGGCGGCACCCACGAAGAGGGCTTCCGCGCGGCGCTGACGAACCTGATCAACAAGTACGCGCGCGACAAGAAGCTGCTCCGCGAGAAGGACGACAACCTCACGGGCGACGACATCCGCGAGGGTCTCACCGCGATCATCTCGGTCAAGCTGAGCGAGCCGCAGTTCGAGGGCCAGACCAAGACCAAGCTGGGCAACACGGAGGCGAAGACCTTCGTCCAGAAGGCCGTCTACGAGCACCTCAACGACTGGCTGGACCGCAACCCGGTCGAGGCCGCGGACATCGTCCGCAAGGGCATCCAGGCCGCCACCGCGCGCGTGGCCGCCCGCAAGGCCCGTGACCTGACCCGCCGCAAGGGCCTGCTGGAGACCGCGTCCCTGCCGGGCAAGCTCTCGGACTGCCAGTCGAACGACCCCACCAAGTGCGAGATCTTCATCGTCGAGGGTGACTCCGCCGGCGGCTCGGCCAAGTCCGGCCGCAACCCGCAGTACCAGGCGATCCTCCCGATCCGCGGCAAGATCCTCAACGTCGAGAAGGCCCGGATCGACAAGATCCTGCAGAACCAGGAGATCCAGGCGCTGATCTCGGCCTTCGGCACCGGTGTGCACGAGGACTTCGACATCGAGAAGCTCCGCTACCACAAGATCATCCTGATGGCGGACGCCGACGTCGACGGCCAGCACATCAGCACCCTGCTGCTGACCTTCCTGTTCCGCTTCATGCGGCCGCTGGTCGAGGCCGGGCACGTGTACCTGTCCCGTCCGCCGCTGTACAAGATCAAGTGGGGCCGGGACGACGTGGAGTACGCCTACTCGGACCGCGAGCGCGACGCTCTGATCGAGATGGGCCGCCAGCGCGGCAAGCGCGTCCGCGAGGACTCCATCCAGCGCTTCAAGGGCCTCGGCGAGATGAACGCCGAGGAGCTGCGCGTGACCACGATGGACCAGGAGCACCGGGTCCTCGGCCAGGTCACCCTGGACGACGCCGCGCAGGCCGACGACCTGTTCTCGGTCCTGATGGGCGAGGACGTCGAGGCCCGCCGCCAGTTCATCCAGCGCAACGCCAAGGACGTCCGCTTCCTCGACATCTGAGTCGGTCTCAGCTGACCGCACCAGGAAGGATCTTCACCGGCAATGACCGACGAGAACACTCCCGTCACCCCTGAAGAGGGCGGCGACCTCGCGATGCGCGTCGAGCCCGTCGGGCTCGAGACCGAGATGCAGCGCTCGTACCTCGACTACGCGATGTCCGTCATCGTCTCGCGCGCGCTGCCCGACGTACGCGACGGCCTCAAGCCCGTGCACCGCCGCGTCCTGTACGCCATGTACGACGGCGGCTACCGCCCCGAGCGCGGCTTCTACAAGTGCGCCCGCGTCGTCGGCGACGTCATGGGCAACTACCACCCGCACGGCGACTCCTCCATCTACGACGCGCTGGTGCGCCTCGCCCAGCCCTGGTCGATGCGCATGCCGCTCGTCGACTCCAACGGCAACTTCGGTTCCCCGGGCAACGACCCGGCCGCGGCCATGCGGTACACCGAGTGCAAGATGGCGCCGCTGTCGATGGAGATGGTCCGTGACATCGACGAGGAGACCGTCGACTTCACGGACAACTACGACGGCCGCTCCCAGGAGCCGACCGTCCTGCCGGCCCGCTTCCCGAACCTGCTGATCAACGGCTCGGCCGGTATCGCGGTCGGCATGGCGACCAACATCCCGCCGCACAACCTGCGCGAGGTCGCCGCCGGTGCCCAGTGGTACCTGGAGAACCCCGAGGTCTCGCACGAGGAGCTGCTGGACGCGCTCCTGGAGCGGATCAAGGGCCCCGACTTCCCGACCGGCGCGCTCGTCGTCGGCCGCAAGGGCATCGAGGAGGCGTACCGCACCGGGCGCGGCTCCATCACCATGCGCGCGGTGGTCGAGGTCGAGGAGATCCAGGGCCGCCAGTGCCTGGTCGTCACCGAGCTGCCGTACCAGGTGAACCCGGACAACCTGGCGCAGAAGATCGCCGACCTCGTCAAGGACGGCAAGATCGGCGGCATCGCGGACGTCCGCGACGAGACGTCCTCGCGCACGGGCCAGCGGCTCGTGATCGTGCTCAAGAGGGACGCGGTCGCCAAGGTCGTCCTGAACAACCTCTACAAGCACACCGACCTGCAGACGAACTTCGGCGCCAACATGCTGGCGCTGGTCGACGGCGTGCCGCGCACCCTCTCGCTCGACGCGTTCATCCGCCACTGGGTGACGCACCAGATCGAGGTCATCGTCCGCCGTACGCGCTTCCGGCTGCGCAAGGCCGAGGAGCGGGCGCACATCCTGCGCGGTCTGCTGAAGGCCCTCGACGCCATCGACGAGGTCATCGCGCTCATCCGGCGCAGCGAGACCGTCGACATCGCCCGCGGCGGCCTGATGGACCTGCTGACGATCGACGAGATCCAGGCCAACGCCATCCTGGAGATGCAGCTGCGCCGGCTGGCCGCCCTGGAGCGCCAGAAGATCGTCCAGGAGCACGACGAGCTCCAGGCGAAGATCAACGAGTACAACGAGATCCTGGCCTCCCCGGTCCGCCAGCGGGGCATCGTCAGCGCGGAGCTGGCCGCGATCGTCGAGAAGTACGGCGACGACCGCAAGACCAAGCTCATCCCGTACGAGGGCGACATGTCCATCGAGGACCTGATCGCCGAGGAGGACATCGTCGTCACGGTCACCCGGGGCGGCTACATCAAGCGCACCAAGACCGACGACTACCGCGCCCAGAAGCGCGGCGGCAAGGGCGTGCGCGGCACGAAGCTCAAGGAAGACGACATCGTCGACCACTTCTTCGTGTCCACCACGCACCACTGGCTGCTGTTCTTCACCAACAAGGGCCGCGTCTACCGCGTCAAGGGCTACGAGCTGCCTGACGCCGGCCGGGACGCGCGCGGTCAGCACGTGGCGAACCTGCTCGCCTTCCAGCCGGACGAGGCGATCGCCGAGATCCTGGCGATCCGCGACTACGAGGCCGTTCCGTACCTGGTGCTCGCCACCAAGGCCGGACTTGTGAAGAAGACGCCTCTGAAGGATTACGATTCGCCCCGCTCCGGCGGTGTGATCGCGATCAACCTCCGGTCGATGGAGGACGGCTCGGACGACGAACTGATCGGTGCCGAACTCGTCTCGTCCGACGACGATCTGCTCCTGATCAGCAAGAAGGCCCAATCGATCAGGTTCACCGCCTCGGACGAAACCCTCCGCCCCATGGGCCGTGCCACCTCCGGTGTCAAGGGCATGAGCTTCCGCGAGGGGGACGAGCTCCTCTCGATGAATGTTGTTCGACCCGGTACGTTCGTGTTCACTGCCACAGACGGCGGGTACGCGAAGCGGACCGCCGTCGACGAGTACCGCGTCCAGGGTCGCGGCGGCCTCGGCATCAAGGCTGCCAAGATCGTCGAGGACCGCGGTTCCCTCGTCGGCGCGCTGGTGGTCGAGGAGACCGACGAGATCCTCGCCATCACGCTGTCGGGCGGTGTGATTCGTACGCGAGTCAACGAGATCAGGGAAACCGGCCGTGACACCATGGGCGTCCAACTGATCAATCTGGGCAAGCGCGATGCCGTCGTGGGCATCGCTCGCAACGCCGAGGCGGGACGCGAGGCGGAGGAGGTCGACGGCGACGTGGTCGTCGACGAGTCCGCCGAGGGTGCCGAGACCACCGGCACGGACGAGGGTGAGGCGCCCTCGCCCGAGTAGCACGAGGAGTGAGTCAGCGTGAGCGGAGCCACGGGCGCCGGACCGACCGGTACCTCGAAGGGTACGGAGACGGACGGCGGCGGCCGTGGCTCCGCCGCGCGTGCGGCGGATCCGCACACGACCAACCTGAAGGCGATCAAGTCCCCGACCAAGGACTCGTCCTCGCCCGACACGCACGGATCACAGGGGGGAACTGTGACGGACACCCGAGGTCCGCAGACCCAGCAGAAGCCTGGGGCGGGCCCGGCCGCCACCGGCGCACCGGCGCAGCCGGCCGCCCAGGACCAGGGAGCCGCCGCGCAGCCGGCCTCGACGTCGCCGCTGCCGGGGGAACGGCGGACGCAGCAGCCGGCCGGGCCGTACCACCCGCCGCAGGCCTATCCGGCGCAGCAGGGCGCCGCGGCCGGTCCCGACGCGGGGGCCACCGCCGCGGTACGGCGTCCGCGCACGGGCGCGCGCACCACGCCCCGGGTCCGCAAGGCCCGCCTGCGGGTGGCGAAGGCCGACCCGTGGTCGGTGATGAAGGTGAGCTTCCTGCTCTCCATCGCGCTGGGCATCTGCACGATCGTCGCGGCCGCCGTGCTGTGGATGGTCATGGACGCGATGGGCGTCTTCTCGACGGTCGGCGGCACGATCTCCGAGGCCACCGGCTCCAACGAGTCCAACGGCTTCGACCTGCAGGCCTTCCTGTCGCTGCCCAACGTCCTGCTGTTCACGTCGATCATCGCGGTCATCGACGTCGTCCTCGCGACGGCCCTGGCGACGCTCGGCGCGTTCATCTACAACCTCTCCGCGGGCTTCGTGGGCGGGGTGGAGCTGACGCTCGCCGAGGACGAGTGACGTCACCTCCGACGTGCTGCGGGTGTCCCGCTGGCGGTGCTCCGGCAACCGATTTTGGGACTGCCCATGTCGTGCGCTAATCTTCAGGAGTCAGCGCGCGGGACACACACCGCAGAGCGCGGCGGGGCTATAGCTCAGTTGGTTAGAGCGCATCCCTGATAAGGATGAGGCCACAGGTTCAAATCCTGTTAGCCCCACCAGCGAAGAGACCCCCAGTCGGTAGCGGCTGGGGGTCTTTGACGTCCATGCCTGACATCGGCCTCACACTGTGGAGATCGTGGATTGAGCTACCCCTACGAACTGGGCGGAGAGACGCTTTGGGACGCCGGCCATCACGGCGGACTGCTGTACCTCTCCCTGGCGCGGGGCGCGGCGGAGTTCCTTGAGCTGCCGACCGGCCTGACACCGACTCCGCAGGGCAGTTGTGACATGGAGCTCCTGACGTTCCGGGCCTTCGTGCAGGCCCTGTACGACACGTGGTCCTCGGCCGGGAATCCGGTGTCGCGCGGTCTGACGCGCGACCTGTTGATCACCTCGCTCGTGCTGCTGGAAGGCGCGGGGGCCCCGATCGCGTTGCGGCCCGAGCATGAAGAGGCCCTCGGAGAAGAGAAGGCCGCCTTCGCGCGTTCCATGGGATAGGGAGCCAGGGCTTCCGGTCCGCAGGGCTGGGGGTCGCCTCGGCGGCCGGTTCCGGTGTGCTGGCGGCGATCGCCGTGGTGCTCACCGCGTTGTCGCAGTGAGCGGGACGTGCGAAGACCCCGGCCGGGACGGCCGGGGTCTTCAAGGTCTCTGGTGGGTCGTGGGGGTACGCAAGATCGCCAGGACGTACCAGGGACCGGGCGTTCAGCGCTGGAGGGGCGTGAGGCGGGTGGGGGTGGGGTCGCCCTCGTCGTCAGGGTCGCCGTCGTCCGGGCAGTCGGGCGTGCTCGTCGTCGCCGTCGCGTCCGTGAGGGAGCGGTGGCGGCAGCGCGGGGACTTGCCGTGGGCCTCGGCGCGGATGCGCTGTTTCATCGTGGGGGGCAGGGCCCTCGCCTGGGACCAGGGCGCGGCCTCCGGTGCCGTCCGCTGGTGCGGGATGCGCTCGCTGTTGCGCTTCTGCTCGGCCTGCGGTACCGCGGCCGCGGCGGTCGTGGTGATGAATCCGAGCGCCGTGCACAGGGCGAGGAAGGCGGTGACGATGGCGGTCCACAGCTTCATGACCTTGTTCCGGGCCATGGCCCCTCACTTTCGGGTTGGGCGATTTGCGTACTTTCCTCATGATGTGTATGGGGGCCGAGAAGTGGTGGACCTCCGCCCGTGGCGCGGCGATGTTCAGATGAACACCACCCGGATGGACGCAAGGGGGCGGAAAACGTGGGAAGAGGGGAGGAGAGTGGTCGAAGTGACCGTCCGTCGGCGTGTGATCACCCTCCGATCGGAGCGGGTGGCTCCGCTTCTATCCCGGTGTCCGGGACGGGAGTTGACAGCCGACGCAGGTCACCGATCGGTATCGGTCGGTGTGTATAGTCGGGCGCCAGAGGTCCCCTACGTCAAGGAAAGACGAGGTCGCGCGGTGAAGAAGCTTCTCCTGGTCGCACTGGCCGCCATCGGCGGGCTCCTCGTGTACCGCCAGATCCAGGCGGATCGCGCCGAGCAGGATCTGTGGACGGAGGCGACTGACTCCGTGCCCACGGGTTCGTGAGTCACGACAACCCCTTTCGAGCACACCCCGGCCGCCTCGCGGTCGGGGTTTTGTGTGCCGAGGGCCGGTCGTGAGCCCGCGCGGCGCGGCAGGATGGGCTCCGGTTCACGGTTCCGAGGTCCGGCGACGGTGAGGAGTGGCGCGTGAGGGGGCGGTGGTGTACGGCGCGCGAGCGGCGTGCGGGGGCGTGGCGCGGTCGGTCGTCGACGGCCGCGCGCCTGGGCGCCGTGGTGGTGGTGCTGGGGACGACGGCCGCCGTGGGACCGGTACCGGCCGCCCGCGCCGCGGCTGACTCCGTCCCGGCAGCCGCACCGAGCCCCTACGCCTTCGCCGACGGCGCCCGGACCGTCGAGGGCGCGCGCAGCACCGCCGACGCCGTACGTCTGGCGCCCGGGACGGCCTACCGGAGCTCCCTGCCGAGCAGCGGCAAGGTCAACTACCGTCTGGTGCTGGACGCCACGTCGAGCGCGTACGTGTCCGTCACCGCCGTCCCTCCCCCCGGCAGCACCGTCTCCGTCGTCGACGGGGTCAGGGTGTCCGTGCAGGACGCCGAGGGCAATCCCTGCTCCGCCGACACGGCCAGCTTCGGCGCCGGCCGCAGTGCCCGCCCGATCGCGGCCTGGGGCGTGCGGGAGATCTCCCCCACCAAGTCGCTGTGCCAGGAGGCCGGCGCCTACTACGTGTCCGTCGAGCGCGCCGACCTCGACGGCAAGGGCTCCTCGCCCGCCAGCTGGGACCTGGAAATCCTCACCACGACCGAGCCGCCGGCGGCGGGCACCGCCGCGACCGGCGCACCCCAGGTGTGGGACTCCGCCACCCCCCAGCCGCTCCAGGGCGACCCCGAGTCCCGTCGCGGCGGTGCGGGGTTCGCCGGGGCGACCCCCCTCGACCAGGGGGTCTGGCGCGACGACGTCCGGCCCGGCCAGACGCTGTTCTACGCGGTGCCGGTCGACTGGGGCCAGCAGCTCTCGGTGACGGCCGAGCTGGGCAGCTCCGACTCCGGCGGCAGCGGGTACGTGTCCGGTGCCCTAGAACTGGCCCTCTACAACCCCGCGCGCGGCCGTGCCGCCGGGGTGAGCGTCGGTTACGACGGCGACCAGAAGTCCGGCAGCCTGCCGCCGCTGCCGCCGGTCGACCACGCCAACCGCTACGCCGCCACCGCCCAGGTGAGCGCGCTGCGCTTCGCCGGCTCCTACTACCTCGTCGCGCACCTGGCGCCGGAGGTCGCCGACGACTTCGGTGACGGGCCGTTCAGGATGACCCTGCGCGTGCGGGTGAAGGGCGAACCCCGCAGCGGGCCCGGGTACACGGGGGAGTCCCGGCCGCAGGGCGTCTTCGACGTCTCGGAGCAGGACCGGGAGGCCGCCGCCGAGGGCGTGCCGGTGTCGGGCGACGACACCGCGCTGCGGGTGGTCGCCGTGGGCGGCATCGGCACCGGGAGCGCGCTGCTGGTGGGACTCGGGGTGTGGACCCTGCTGGCCCGGCGGCGGAGCGCCGCGTAGCCCTGCCGAGGTCGTCGCCCAAGGCGAGTGCTCAGAGACGGGTCAGCGCCCAGAAACCCACGGCGTAGCAGAGCAGGGCCAGCAGGAGCAGAGGGACGGCCACCTTGGCCGGGGGGCCGGGGCGGGACGGCCGTGGTGCGCGGTGCCGGGACGGCGGCTGGTGGCCCGCGGCCGGCGGGGTCTGTGGGTTCCGGGCGGTGTACGAGGCGGTGACGGCGTCGGCGCGGTGCGGCTCCGCGAGAGGCGGATACGGGCCGGGATGGGCCGGGAGGAGCGGCTGGGCCGCGGGTCGCGGGTGCGTGAGGTCGTAGGGGGAGAACTGGGCATGGTGGTGCGGTTGTTGGCCGTGGGCCTGGTGGGCCGCCCCGGGTGCGGGGGATGAGGTGACCGTGGGCTGCGGTGGGGGCAGGTGGAAGCTGCCCGTGTCCGACATGGAGGGCTGCTGCCGTACGGGGGCGGGTGGGGGGCCGGAGGACTGCCGGGCGTCCGGCTGCGCGGGCTCGCTGACCGGGGCCGGCCGGCCGTTGTGCTGGCCGGGGGTGCCGGTGGGCTGGGACCCCGTGGACGCCGTTTCGGCCGGCGTCCGGGCGTCCGGCCCCGGGCCCGCCGGCCCCGGGCCCGCCGGTCGCGCGCCTGCCGGTCCCGCGCTTTCCGGTCCCGTACCTGCTGGTCTCGGGCTTGTCGGTCCCGTACCCCCCGGTCCCCTACCCGCCGGTCGCGCGCTTGCCGGTCCCGTACCCCCCGGTCCCCTACCCGCCGGTCCCGGGCCTTCCGGTCGCGCGCCTGCCTGTCCCGCGTCCGCTTCCGAGCCCGGCGGGTTCCCGTTCGTCCTCGGCTGCGAGCCCGTGCGGTCGTCTTCCGGCCTCAGTCCCCGCGCTCTCTCCAGCGGCCCTTCCGGGGCGAACCCCTTGGGCAGGGGCCCGAGTTGGTCGAAGATCTCGATCAGCTCGTCGTCCGGGCCCGGCTCCGGGAGGAGCTCCGCCGCGGCCGCGAGAGCCTTGCGCGCTCCCGTCGCCGTACGGAACCTCGCCTCCGGGACGGGCTGCAGCAACGTGGCCACCACCTGCCACAACGGCTCCGGGATGCCTTGGGGCGCTCCCGGTGTCCCGTGTTCGGCGAAGTGCTGGATCAGCGCCTTGCTGTCCGGCTTCGCGCCTTCCAGCAGGTACAGGGCGACCAGACCCACGGCGAACAGGTCTGCGGGGAAGTCCGGCTCGGCGCCCATCAGCTGCTCGGGCGCGAGGTAGCCGGGGGTCCCCACGACGAGGTTGGTCTCGGTCAGCCGGGGCTCGCCCAGCCGCATCGCGATGCCGAAGTCGGACAGCCGCAGCCGGGGCCGGCCCGTGCCGGTGGCCTCCAGCAGCACGTTGGCGGGTTTCACGTCCCGGTGCACCACGCCCTCCGCGTGCACCGCCGCCAGCCCGGTCAGCAACTGGTCGAGCAGGGTGCAGACGAACGCGGGCGGCAGGGGGCCGTAGTCACCGACGAGGTGGACCAGGGAACCCCCGGCGACGAGATCCATCGTGAACAGGACCTTGTCGTCGTCGGCGGCCCAGCTGGTGGGGGCGAGCACATGGGGGTGGTCGATGCGCAGGGCCTGCTCGCGGACGAAGCGCAGCAGTGAGTGGGCGTCGCTCTGCAGCAGGACCTTGGCGGCCACATAGCGGCGGCGGCGGTGGTCCCAGGCACGCCAGACCGCGCCGACGCCTCCGCGCCCGATCGGATCGACCAGTTCGTACCGGCCGGCGAAGACCTCACCCATGGCTGTACGTCGCTCCTCCCCCTGTGGTCTCCCCCTTGCTTCCCCCTCGGCGAGCGCTACGACTCCCCGACGGGCGAAAGACTCCCCCGTGCCCGCCCGTACCGCGAGGCACCCCCGTCACTCCCGCCCCGTCACTCGGCCCCCCGTCACACCGCCCTCGTGCCCGCCGCCGAACCCCCTTCGGTGCCTGGGCGCGAGGATCAGCTCTGGTGGGACTGGTAGTGCGCGACCGCGTCCGAGGTGCGGCCGGCGCCGTAGACCCGGAGGAACTCCGCCAGCTCCGGATGGGTCGGGGCGAGGGTGTCCGCGGCGTCGATGATGTCGCCCGCCGCCGCCACCGAGCGCAGCAGCGACTGGATCTCGCGGACGACCCGCTTGACCGTGGGAGCCCCCGAACTGCTCGTCGTCTGCGTGGTGTTGCTGAGCACCGAGCCCCCCTGCGACTTCTTGATCTCCTCCATGCGCTCGGTGGCCTCGGCCGCACTCACGCTGCCGTCCGCGACCTGCCCCGCCAGGTCCTGCAGCAGCTGCACCCGCTGCACCACGGCCGGATTCCCGATCTTCGCCCGCTGACCGCTCATCAGCTGCGACAGCATCGGCGCCGACAGTCCCAGCACCCCCGCGAGACGAGCCTGGTTGAGGCCAAGATCGTCGATGAGCTTACGGAAGAGCGCCCCCAGCGGCTCCCCGTACCAGTTCCGCTGCAGTTCCCGCGCTCTTGCGGTGGCTTCCTGCTGTGCGGCGTCCATTGCGTCTCCCCATCGCTTCCCCAAGTACGGCGGTTCGCGGTAGCGAACCACGCCGAGCATCTTACGGAGAGTGGTCGGCGACGGGGACCCCCAATCTTTTTGCGGAATCACGGGGGTGACCCGGTACTCTGGTCTCCGACGCCCGCCCGGACGCGGTTATCCGGTCGGACGTCTTCTTCCGGGGCCTTAGCTCAGTTGGTAGAGCGCTGTCTTTGCATGGCAGATGTCAGGGGTTCGACTCCCCTAGGCTCCACCTGGAAACGCCCTCCGATCTGCGGAAACGCAGACGCGGAGGGCGTTTTTCGTGCGCCCTCCGAGCCGGGCGGCGACTGTTTCACGTGAAACAGCACGGCGGGGCCGGAACTCTCGAGGCAAGCCCTCAAGTCTCCGGCCCCGCCGTGCTGTTGATCGGCGCCGCTCAGGAGCGGTCGTCGCGCTGGGCGGCCTCCTCCTCGGCCTCCTTGGCCTGGACCTCGGGGTCCAGAGCCGACTGGCCGCTGCCGTCCACGGCGGACAGCGGGCGACCCGACTCCGGGACCTCCGTCGCGGCGGGCGGCTCGACCAGCCAGTCCGGGTTGGCCTGCTTGTCCCACCACTTCCATGCGGCGAAGGCACCGCCCGCCACGGCCCCCAGGATCACCAGCGTCTTCACGGCCTTACCGGCTCGTGCCCGCCGTTCCTGCCGGCGGACCAGCTTCTGGATCTCCTTCGCCGAGACCTGGCCGCGCAGCGCGGCCACCGCGGCCGCACTCCGGGCGGCGGCCTCGGTCGTCACGGGGACGGCCGCTGCCACTGCCTGCTCCAGCATCGGCCGGGAGTACTCCGCCGCCTGACGGGCGGCCTTGCGGGTGCGGACGGCGGCCTCATGGGCGGCCTGGTCGACCTTCGGCGGCACGTGTGAGCGGGCCTGCTCCAGATAGGGCTGCACATGGGCGCCGTACTGGACACGTGCCTGCCCGGCGGCCTGCGTCACCTTGGGCGCCAGCCGTACGCGCGCCTCGTGTGCGTAGTGCGCGGCCCTGTCCTTGGCCGTGTCGGCGTAGGGCGCCACCACTTCCGCGGCGTGCAGCACGCTGTCCTTCGCCGAACCGGTCGCGGCGCGCACGCTGTCGATGCGGGTCACGGGTTCCTCCTCCTCGGTGGCGTACGGTATTTCGACTTTCCACCCTTTTACGGATCATGCCTCCCGGTGCCCTGCCAGGCATGCGCCGGCGGGCATCCGGGTCACGCAAACCGGCATCCGGCGCCGATCGCGTGCCATAGCGGATGAACAGGGGACAACAGGAGCTTGTCGTCGACAATGCCACGGATCGCCGCCGGGCGCCCCCGCCCCGGGAGGACTCGACCGGTTTTCTGCGACCCCCCGCCGAGGGTTTCCCCCCGCTGCACCGAGGGCGGGCGACGCGCGGGCCCGTCCATGCGAGGATCAGGGAGTCACAGAAAGACAACGGAAGGCAGATCGTGGCTGAGCAGCTCTACGCCACCCTGAAGACCAACCACGGCGACATCGAGGTCCGGCTGCTGCCGAACCACGCCCCCAAGACGGTCAAGAACTTCGTCGAGCTCGCCCAGGGCGAGCGGGAGTGGACGCACCCCGAGACGGGCCAGAAGACCACGGACAGGCTCTACGACGGCACGGTCTTCCACCGGGTGATCAGTGGCTTCATGATTCAGGGCGGTGACCCGCTGGGCAACGGCACCGGTGGTCCCGGCTACCAGTTCGAGGACGAGTTCCACCCGGACCTGCGCTTCGACAAGCCCTACCTGCTGGCGATGGCCAACGCCGGCCCGGGCACCAACGGCTCGCAGTTCTTCATCACCGTCTCCCCGACGGCGTGGCTGAACCGCAAGCACACCATCTTCGGCGAGGTCACCGACGCGGCCAGCCAGAAGGTCGTGGACACCATCGCCACCACCCAGACGAACCCGCGCACCGACCGCCCGCTCAACGACGTGGTCATCGAGTCCGTCGTGATCGAGACCCGCTGAGGTACCCGGCGAGGCCTGTGCAGGGAACCAATCGCCCTGCTCATCCGTAGGGATGAGCAGGGCGGGCTTTTTCACCACGACCGAGGGGAACCCATGGACGAGCAGGCTGCGGGCAGCCCGCAGGACGCCCACAGCGTCCCCATGTGCTACCGCCACCCGGACCGTGAGACGGGCATCCGCTGCACCCGCTGCGAACGCCCGATCTGCCCCGAGTGCATGGTCGACGCGTCGGTCGGCTTCCACTGCCCCGAGTGCGTCCGCACCGGTTCCGGCACCGGGCACGCCCCCTCGGCCTCGATGCCCCGGACGCTCGCGGGCGGCAGCATCGCCGCGGACCCCCGCCTGCTCACCAAGATCCTGATCGGGATCAACCTCGCGGTCTTCATCGCCGTCCAGGTCCACGAGTCGCTCCTCAACGACCTCGTCCTGCTCGGCGCCTGGCCCACCGCCCCCTTCACTCCCACCCAGGGCGTGGCGGGAGGCGAGTGGTACCGCATGGTGACGTCGGTCTTCACCCACCAGGAGATCTGGCACATCGCGTTCAACATGCTCAGCCTCTGGTGGCTCGGCGGCCCGCTGGAAGCGGCCCTGGGGCGCGTGCGCTACCTCGCGCTCTACCTGGTCTCGGGCCTCGCGGGCAGCGCGCTCGCCTATCTGCTGGCCTCGCCGACCACGGCCACCCTCGGCGCCTCGGGCGCGGTCTTCGGCCTCTTCGGTGCCACGGCCGTGCTGATGCGCCGGCTCAACTACGACATGCGCCCGATCATCGCCCTGCTGGCGATCAACCTGATCTTCACCTTCAGCCCGGGCTTCAACATCTCCTGGCAGGCCCACATCGGCGGACTCGTCGCCGGTGTCGCCGTCGGATACGCCATGGTCCACGCCCCGCGGGAGCGCCGCGCCCTGGTCCAGTACGGCACCTGCGCCCTGGTGCTCGCGGTGGTGGTGCTGGTGACCCTGTTGAGGACGGCACAGCTCAGCTGAGCGCCACCGTTGTCCACAGCGGGTGGCGGATCTTGTGCACAGTGTGCGGGAACACATGTGCCCCCTGTAACCGACCAGTGTTTCCGCAGGTCAGGCAGGGGGCGAACATGTTTTCGAGTCGCGGTACTTCCGTCATACCGGCGTCAACACCCGACGAGTTATCCACAGATCGTCTTTCTTTTTCCCCATGTGGATAACCGCTGTGGATAACTCAGCGAACAGCCCTGGGCAGAGCTGCGTTCACCGTCCGGTGACCGTTACTTCCACTGGGTCGAAACGCCGAATCCGGCGGCGATGAAGCCGAAGCCCACCACGATGTTCCAGTTGCCCAGGGAGTCGATGGGCAGCGAGCCGTCGGTGACGTAGAAGACCACGATCCAGGCCAGGCCGATGAGGAACATGGCCAGCATGACCGGTGCGACCCAGGCGCGGCTGTTCAGCTTGAGCGCGGTCGCCTGCTTCGACGGCGGCGGCGTGTAATCGGCCTTCTTGCGGATACGTGACTTCGGCACGAGGGTCTCTCCTGTCGATGCGCTGCGTGGCCGCGCAGGTAACTGGGTCGGTCTCGGGGCAGCGTGAGGGGACTCCGAATGCTCCCCCGGGCGTCCGTTAGCGTAGTGCTTCCGCCGCGCCGAAGGAGATAAGGGTACGTTGAGCAATTCTGCCGACTCCCCCGGGACGGGATCCACCCCTGGGCGCGCGCGCCGTTTCCGGCCCGTGCGGATCCTCACGGCGGCCGTCTTCGCTCTCGCCGGACTGATCTTCTTCACCAGCTTCAACACCGCCAAGGGCACCAACATCCGCTCCGACACCTCGCTGCTGAAGCTGTCCGACCTCATCCACGAACGCAGCCGTGCCAACGGCGAGCTGGACGAGACCAACGGCGCCCTGCGCAAGGACATAGAGGCGCTCGCCGAGCGGGACGACGGCTCCACCAAGGAGGAGGACGAGAAGCTCGCCGCCCTGGAGAAGCGCGCGGGCACGCAGAAGCTCACGGGCGAAGCGCTCACGGTCACGCTCAACGACGCCCCGCCGGACGCCACCGCCAAACTGCCCGGCTACCCCGAGCCGCAGCCCGACTACCTGGTCATCCACCAGCAGGACCTGCAGGCGGTGGTGAACGCGCTGTGGCAGGGCGGGGCCAAGGGCATCAAGGTCATGGACCAGCGGCTGATCTCCACGAGCGCGGTGCGCTGCGTGGGCAACACCCTGATCCTCCAGGGGCGCGTCTACTCACCCCCGTACAAGATCACCGCGGTCGGTGACCCCGGGAAGCTGAAGAAGGCCCTCGCGGCGTCCCCGGCGATCCAGAACTACATGGTCTACGTCAATGTCTACGGGCTCGGATGGAAAGTCGAGGAGAACGGCCCGGTGACTCTGCCCGGCTACTCGGGCACAGTGGATCTGCACTACGCGAAGCCCGTGGAGTAGCAGCCCAGCCCGGGGGAGCCGCCGGTGCGCGTGATCGTCAGGACCGTCAGCGAACTCTGCATCACCGTCGGCACCGTGATCGTGCTGTTCGTGGTCTACGTCCTCTTCTGGACGGGGGTGCGGGCCGACGGCGTCATGGACGACCAGATCGACCTGCTGCGCGAGGAGTGGGCCGAGCCCCGCGCGCCGGGCGGCACCCCGCCGACGGGCCCCGGGAAGCCGAAGCCCTACGCGCAGGGCAGGCCGTTCGCGATCATGTACATCCCGCGGCTCGGTTTCACGTGGAACAAGCCGGTGCTGGAGGGCACGGCCACCTCCACGCTGAAGAAGGGACTCGGGCACTACGCCGAGACCGCCCAGCTGGGACAGCGGGGCAACTTCGCGGTCGCCGGCCACCGCCGCACCCACGGCGACCCCTTCAAGGACTTTCCCCGGCTGCGGCGCGGGGACGCGGTGGTGCTGACCGACGGCACGACCTGGTTCACGTACCGGATCGACAAGGGACCGTACAAAACAGTGCCCTCGGACATCGAGGTGATCGACCCTGTCCCCCGTACTTCCGGGTACACGCGCCCGGGCCGGTATCTGACGCTGACCACGTGCGAACCCGAGTGGGGGCACAGTCATCGGCTGATCGTCTGGGGGCACCTGGACTCCACCCAGCCCGTGGAGGCCGGGAAACCCGGGGCGCTGCGCCGTTAGTCTGGTGGCTGTACGGCGTGGGTCTGGTGCCGTGGTACGACGGAAGGGACGGCATGTACGGCTGGATCTGGCGGCATCTGCCGGGGAACACGTGGGTGAAGGCAGTGATCTCGCTCGCCCTGGTCGTGGCCGTGGTCTACGTCCTCTTCCAGTACGTCTTCCCGTGGGCGGAACCGCTGCTGCCCTTCAACGATGTGACGGTGGACAACCAGTGAGCGCGCGCATTCTCGTCGTCGACAACTACGACAGCTTCGTCTTCAACCTGGTCCAGTACCTGTACCAGCTGGGCGCCGAGTGCGAGGTCCTGCGCAACGACGAGGTCTCGACGGCCCACGCCCAGGACGGCTTCGACGGGGTCCTGCTCTCCCCGGGCCCCGGCACACCGGAGCAGGCCGGGGTGTGCGTGGACATGGTCCGGCACTGCGCCGCGACCGGTGTGCCCGTCTTCGGCGTCTGCCTCGGCATGCAGTCGATGCAGGTGGCCTACGGCGGTGTGGTGGACCGGGCGCCCGAGCTGCTGCACGGCAAGACCTCGCTGGTCGAGCACGGCGGCGTGGGCGTCTTCGCGGGCCTGCCGTCGCCCTTCACGGCGACCCGCTACCACTCGCTGGCCGCCGAGCCGGCGACGGTCCCGGCCGAGCTGGAGGTCACCGCCCGGACGCACGACGGCATCGTCATGGGCCTCAGACACCGTGAACTGCCGGTCGAGGGCGTGCAGTTCCACCCCGAGTCGGTACTGACGGAGCACGGGCACCGGATGCTGGCCAACTGGCTGGTGGAGTGCGGCGACCAGGGCGCGGTGGCGAGGTCGGCCGGGCTCGCCCCGGTGGTGGGCAGGGCCACGGCGTGACCGCGCTGCGCCCCGAGCGCGAGTCCGACACCTCGTACGGGCAGCAGTCGTACGGGGTGCCGGGTGCGCCGGAGGACTGGTCGGGCGGGGCGTACGGCGCCGCTCAGCGGCCGGGGCGGCAGCCGCGGACCCCGCCGTACACGCCGCAGGCGCAGGCCCATCCGCCGGGGCCGGGGCCCCAGCCCCACGCGTCCGGGCGGCAGCCCTACGCGCCGGAGCCGGGTCCCGAGCCCTACACGGGGTCCTACGGGCCCGGTGGCGGCGGGTCCTTCCTGCCGCCCGCCGACGAGGAGACGGTGGCGCTGCGGATACCGGATCCGCCGCCCGTGGACGCGGACGCCCCGGGCGACGCCCCGGGAGGCTCCACAACGGGCGCTGCGGCCTCTTCCCGCGCGCGGCGGGACGGCCCCGCTCCCGGAGGCCGCGCGGCCCGCAGGAAGGCCGCCAAGCGCCGCCACGGGCGCCACGGAAGCGCCGCGGAGGCCTCCGCCGCCACGGCTCCCGCGGCCCGGGAAGGGGCCCGGGCGCCGCTGTCCCGGGTCGAGGCGCGGCGTCAGGCGCGGGCCCGCAAGCCGGGTGCGGCGGTCGTGGCGAGCCGGGCGATCGGCGAGGTGTTCATCACCACTGGTGTGCTGATGCTGCTGTTCGTCACCTACCAGCTGTGGTGGACCAACGTCCGGGCGCACGCGCAGGCCGGCAAGGAGGCCAGCAGCCTCCAGAACGACTGGGCGAGCGGCAAGCGCAACCCGGGGGTCTTCGAGCCGGGGCAGGGCTTCGCCATCCTGCACATCCCGAAGCTGGACGTGGTCGTGCCCATCGCGGAGGGCACCAGCAGCAAGGGCGTGCTCGACCGGGGCATGGTCGGGCACTACGCCGAGGGGGCGCTGAAGACCGCGATGCCCGGCGACAAGACCGGGAACTTCGGGCTCGCGGGGCACCGCAACACCCACGGCGAACCGTTCCGCTACATCAACAAGCTCGCTCCCGGCGATCCGATCGTCGTGGAGACGCAGGACGAGTACTACGTCTACAAGATGGCCTCGATCCTGCCGGTGACGTCGCCGAGCAACACGAGCGTCCTGAACCCGATCCCCGCGGGGTCGGGCTTCACCAAGCCCGGCCGCTACATCACGCTGACCACGTGCACGCCGGAGTTCACCAGCAAGTACCGGATGATCGTCTGGGGCAAGATGGTCGAGGAACGGCCGCGCAGCAAGGGCAAGCCGGATGCGCTCGTCAGTTAAGGGCAGATGACCAGTGGCAGCGACCACCGACACCGAGCACGAAGAGCACACCGGCACGGCCTCCCGGCCGTCCGCGGCACGCCGCCGCCCCGGTCCGATCGCCAGGGCGGTCAGCTTCCTCGGGGAACTTCTGATCACGGCGGGCCTGGTCCTGGGCCTGTTCGTCGTCTACTCGCTGTGGTGGACGAACGTCGTCGCGGACCGCGCGGCCGGCAGGCAGGCGGACAGGGTCCGGGACGACTGGGCGCACGGCCGGGGGGGACCGGGCGCGCTGGACACGAAGAACGGCATCGGCTTCCTGCACGTGCCGGCGATGAGCGACGACGAGGTCCTGGTCGAGAAGGGCACCTCGAACAAGATCCTCAACGACGGTGTCGCCGGGTACTACACGGAGCCGGTCAAGTCGGCCCTGCCGATGTCGGGCAAGCCCGGGAACTTCTCGCTGGCCGCCCACCGCGACGGTCACGGCGCCAAGTTCCACAACATCGACAAGATCGAGAAGGGCGACCCGATCGTCTTCGAGACGAAGGACAAGTGGTACGTCTACAAGACGTACGCCATCCTCCCCGAGACGTCGAAGTACAACGTCAAGGTGCTCGCGAAGGTGCCGAAGGAGTCCGGCAAGAAGAAGCCGGGCCACTACATCACGCTGACGACGTGCACGCCGTTGTACACGAGCACCTACCGGTACGTCGTGTGGGGCGAACTGGAACGCGTCGAGAAGGTCGACGAGAACCGCACCCCGCCGGAGGAACTGCGCTGACCCGGCCCCGGTCCCACGGCACAACGGAAAGCCCGGCCCCCCTGATCAGGGAGGCCGGGCTTTTCACGTGAGCCGGGGCGGTGCGTCAGTCGTCACCGTTGAGGCCGCCGAAGATGCCGCCGTTGTTGCCACCGCCGCCGTTGTTGTTGTTGCCGCCGTTCCCGCCGAAGTTCACGGTCTGCAGGGTGACCGTGGTGTTCGCCGGGTCGTCGACCTCCTGGTTGCCCTGGGGGTCCTGGGCCACGACGCGGGCCTCGTCGCTCTGGTCGCTGCCGCCCGCGAACTGGATGTTCGTGAAGCCGGCCGCCGCCAGGGTCTGCTTGGCCTGGCCGACGGTCTGGCCGACGACCTGCGGGACGCGCGTCTTCTGCTGTTCCTTCTTCTTGCCGATCTGGAGGGTGACCGACGAGTTCTTGTCGACGGAGGTGCCGGCCTGCGGGGTGGTCGCGATGACCTTGCCGACCTGGTTGTCGTCCTCGGTCTCGACCTCGGTGCAGTTGCCGACCAGGTTGCTGGCCTGCATCTGCTGCTTGGCCGCCTCACAGCTCTGTCCGAGCACGTCCGGCACGGTGGACTTCGCCTCGGCCTTGGCGATGACGAGGGTGATGGTGGAGCCCTTCTCCACCTCGGCGCCCAGTTCCGGGTCCTGCTCCAGGACGGTGCCGGGGTCCTCCGAGGACTCCCTGCTCTTCGTCTTGACCTCGAACTCGTACTTGTCGCCCTCCAGCGTGGCCCGCGCGTCGTCCAGGCTCTGGCCGACGACGCTCGGCACCGCCACCTTCGGCGCCCCGGTCGACACCACCAGCGCGATGGTCCCGCCCTTCTGGACTTCGGTGCCGGCCTTCGGGCTCTGGGAGCAGACGTTGCCCTTGGCCTGGTTCTCGCAGGGCTTCTTGGAGAACGTCAGTTCCAGGTCGGAGTTGGTCGCCAGTTTGCGGGCGTTCTGCTCCGTCTCGCCGACGAAGTTGGGCGCCGGCAGGGTGTCGTCGCTCGCGCCGTCGCCGCTGACCGCCCACCGGCCGATCAGGATCGCGCCGACCAGGACGAGGATGCCCGCCACCACCAGCAGGATCGTGGAGGTGCTGGACTTGCGTTGCTGCCCGCGGCGCCGGTCGGGGCGCTCGTCGTAGCCGTAGCCGCCGTCGTCCGGGTTCATGGGGGGCAGCATCGACGTGGCGCCGGCGCCGGAGTCCGCGCGCAGGGCCGTGGTCGGCTGGTCGTCGGGGTAGCCGCCGTAGCCGACGGAACCCATGGCGGCCGTCGCCGCGACCGGCTGGCCGTCGAGGCAGGCCTCGATGTCGGCGCGCATCTCGTCGGCCGACTGGTAGCGGTAGTCGGGGTCCTTGACGAGCGCCTTCAGCACGATCGCGTCCATCTCGGGCGTGATCTCGGGATCGAAGACGGACGGCGGCTGGGCCTCTTCCCTAACGTGCTGGTACGCGACGGCGACCGGGGAGTCGCCCACGAACGGCGGGCGGACGGTCAGCAGCTCGTAGAGCAGGCAGCCCGTGGAGTACAGGTCCGAGCGGGCGTCCACCTGCTCGCCCTTGGCCTGCTCCGGGGAGAGGTACTGGGCGGTGCCGATGACGGCCGCGGTCTGCGTCATCGTCATGCCGGAGTCGCCCATGGCGCGGGCGATGCCGAAGTCCATCACCTTGACCTGGCCGTTGCGCGTCAGCATGACGTTCGCGGGCTTGATGTCACGGTGGACGATGCCGTTGCGGTGGGCGTACTCCAGGCCCTGCAGGATGCCGATCGTCATCTCCATGGCCCGCTCCGGCAGCAGCTTGCGGCCGGAGTGCAGCAGCTCACGGAGCGTCGAGCCGTCCACGTACTCCATGACGATGTACGGGATCGACACGTTGTCGATGTAGTCCTCGCCCGTGTCGTAGACCGCGACGATCGCGGGATGGTTGAGCGAGGCGGCCGACTGGGCCTCCCGGCGGAACCGGGCCTGGAAGGAAGGGTCACGCGCGAGGTCCGCGCGCAGCGTCTTCACCGCCACGGTGCGGCCGAGGCGGGTGTCATGCGCGAGGTATACCTCCGCCATGCCACCACGCCCGAGCACCTGGCCCAGTTCGTACCGGCCGCCGAGGCGACGCGGCTCTTCCATAGCTACCTACCAGCCCTCTCCGTCGGTCCCGACCGGAAGCTTGTGCGGTCGGAGGCTGCCGTCCGGGCCTACCGTACCCGGCTCGCTTTGTGTGACCTGGCCAAGCCCGTCAGCCGATACAGGACCGGTATCGCAACGTGCACCGATGTGAAGCAGACGTGAGCGGGGTCACTTCTTGCTGTCGAGGACCGCCTTCATCACGTCCCTCGCGATCGGCGCCGCGAGGCCGCCGCCGGAGATGTCGTCACGGACGGCGTTGTCGTCCTCGATGACGACCGCGACCGCCACGGGAGCGCTTCCGTCCTCGTCCTTGGCGTAGGAGATGAACCACGCGTAGGGGTTCTCGCTGTTGTCCACACCGTGCTGGGCGGTACCGGTCTTGCCGCCCACCTTGACGCCGTCGATCTTGGCGTTGGAGCCGGTGCCCTTGTCGACGACCGTCTCCATCATCGACTGCAGGATCTGCGCGTTCTCCGGGGACAGTGGCTGGCTGAGCTCCTCCGGGTCGGTCTTCTCGATCGGGTCGAGGCCGGGCGACTGGAGCTCGTCGACCATGTACGGCTTCATCAGCTTGCCGTCGTTGGCGACGGCCGAGGCCACCATGGCCATCTGCAGCGGGGTCGCGGCGGTGTTGAACTGGCCGATGGAGGACAGCGCCGTCTGCGAGGGGTTCATGTCGTCGGAGAAGACCGAGGCGTTGGCCCGGACCGGCGTGAACTGCTCCTCGCCGAAGCCGAACTCCTGCGCCTCCTTCAGCATCTTCTCGTTGCCGAGGTCGGAGCCGATCTTGCCGAAGACGGTGTTGCAGGAGTACTGCAGCGCCACCCGCAGCGACGCGTTCTTGCAGGGGATGTTGCCCTCGTTGGGCAGCTTGGTGGTGGTGCCCTCCATGACCCACGGGTCGGGCGAGTCCGTCTTCGCGTCCGGGTCCGTGTACAACCCGTTCTCCAGGGCCGCGGCCGCGGTGACGACCTTGAAGGTGGACCCGGGCGGGTACGTCTCGCGCAGGGCCCGGTTGAGCATCGGGTCGTCGGGGTTGTTCTTCTTCTGGAGCTTCTGCCAGGCCTCGGTGTCCGTCGTCGTGGAGTTCCCGGCGAAGGACGACGGGTCGTACGACGGGTAGGAGGCCAGTGCCAGGATCTTGCCCGTCGACGGCTCCAGGGCGACGACCGCGCCCTTGCCGCCCTGCCGCTTCAGACCGTTGAACGCGGCCTTCTGCGCGGCGGTGTTGAGCGTCGTGACGACGTTGCCGCCGCCCTGCTTCTCGCCGGTGAGCATGTCGAGGGTGTTGCGGAAGAACAGCCGGTCGTCGTTGCCGGTGAGGATGCCGTCCTCGATGGACTCCAGCTGCGTGGCGCCGAAGGCCTGCGAGGCGTACCCGGTGACCGGCGCCCACATCGGGCCGTCCTTGTAGGTCCGCTTGAACTTGAAGTCGCTGCCCGACGTCTCGGTGGAGCCGGTGATGGGCTTGCCGCCGACGATGATGTCGCCGCGCGGGGCGGCGTACCGCTCGATGATGACGCGGCGGTTCTTGGGGTCGGTCCTCAGCTCGTCGGCCTGGACGTACTGGATCCAGTTGTCGCGGATCAGCAGAGCCAGCACGAGCAGGCCGCAGAAGATCGCGATCCGGCGCAGGGGCTTGTTCATGACGGGCGGACCACCTGGGTCATCTCGGCGTCGGGGTTGGCGGCGGGGGCGGGGGCGGGGCGTCGGGCGGTGTCGCTGATGCGCAGCAGGATGCCGATCAGCGCCCAGTTGGCGATCACCGACGAACCGCCGTAGGCCACGAACGGCAGCGTCATACCGGTCAGCGGGATGAGGCCCATGACACCGCCGGCCACCACGAAGACCTGGAGGCCGAAGGCGCCGGACAGGCCGATCGCCAGCAGCTTGCCGAACGGGTCGCGGGCCGCGAGCGCGGTGCGCACGCCCCGCTCGATGATCAGGCCGTACAGCAGCAGGATCGCCATGACGCCGGCCAGGCCGAGCTCCTCGCCGAAGGTGGCGAGGATGAAGTCGGAGTTGGCGGCGAAGCCGATGAGGTCGGAGTTGCCCTGCCCCAGGCCGGTGCCGAGCGTGCCGCCGGAGCCGAAGGCCCACAGCGCCTGCATGGCCTGCTCGGAGTGGACCACGCCGTCCTGGACGCCCGCGCGGGAGAGTTCGAACTCGCGCATCGGGTCGAGCCAGGCCTGCACACGCGTCTGGATGTGCGGCTCGAAGCTCGCCACGCCGACGGCGCCGACCGCGGACATCAGCAGACCGAAGACGATCCAGCTCGTCCGCTCGGTGGCGACGTACAGCATGATGACGAACATCCCGAAGAACAGCAGGGACGTACCGAGGTCGGTCTCGAAGACCAGGATGAGGATCGAGATGACCCAGACCACCAGGATCGGGCCGAGGTCGCGGCCGCGCGGCAGGTACAGGCCCATGAAGCGGCGGCTGGCCAGGGCGAGCGCGTCCCGCTTGACCATGAGGTAGCCGGCGAAGAAGACCGCGAGCACGATCTTCGCGAACTCACCGGGCTGCAGCGTGCCGAGACCGGGGATCTTGATCCAGATCTTGGCGCCGTAGATGTTCGCCCCGAGCCCCGGCACGAGCGGCAGGATCAGCAGGAACAGCGCACCGGCCATGGAGATGTACGTGTAGCGCTGCAGGACGCGGTGGTCCTTGAGGAAGATCAGCACGGCGACCAGCAGGGCGACACCCATCGCGGAGTACAGCAGCTGGCGCGGTGCCGCTTCGACGAACGTCTTGGACGCCTGCAGCCGGCTCGACTGGTCCAGCCGCCAGATGATGACGAGCCCGAGTCCGTTCAGCAGCGTCGCCAGCGGCAGCATCAGCGGGTCCGCGTACGGCGCGAACTTCCGTACGACGAGGTGGCCGACGCCCGCGAGCAGGCCGAGTCCGAGGCCGTAGCTCAGCAGGCCCGGCGGCACCGAGTCGTTGATGGCCAGGCCGACGTTGGCGTAGGCGAACACCGGGATGACGACGGCGAACACCAGCAGTGCCAGCTCGGTGTTGCGGCGGCTCGGGGCGCCGATCGCGCCGATGGTGGACGTGTGGTGCGTCGGCGAGTTGGAAGTACTGCTCATCGTGTGACGGGGCCTCTCACGGCTTGCCTACTGCTTACCGCACAGCGAGACGACCTTCTGCTCTTCCTCCGAGAGGCTGGGGCCGGGGCTGGGAGTGGGTGCGGTCGTGGTCGGGGGCGTGGACTTCTCAGGCGCCGACGGCGAGCCCGACGGGTTCGACGGGTTCGGCGTCGGTGTGGCCTTGGACGTGAAGGAGGCGGGAGTGGTTCCCGTGGTGCCCCCGGCCTCGCCTTCGCCGGTCCTGGCGTTGTTGCTCTCGGCTGCGCGCCGCTGGGCCTCCTTCTTGCACGCGGAGGCCTGCACCGACAGTTCCTCGATCTTCGCCTGGGCGTTCTTCAGGTCGCCCTCGGCGATCGTCGCCCTGACCAGCTTCTGCTGGTAGGGCGGCAAGTACTTGAGTTCGATCTCGGGGTGGTCCTTCTCGACCTTCGACAGCGACACCCACGCCAGGTCCTGGCTGATGCCCCGGTACAGCGCGACGTGCTCGTCCTGGGCGCCGACGTAGTACTGCGTCTGCGTCCAGCGCCAGCCGCCGTACAGGCCGCCGCCGACGACGGCCAGGGCGAGGACGCCGTAGAGGGATCTCTTCAGCCAGCGGCCCTTCTTGCGGGGCTTGGCGAAGTCGCCGTCGTCGTAGTCGAAGCCCGCCGCCGGGATGTAGCCGGTGGTGTCGCCGGAGCCGGGCGGGCCGAACTCCCCGCCCCCGCCCCCGTGCCCCTGGCGGCCGAGGCCGGAGGCGCGGCCGGCGGGCGTCTGCATGATGCCGTTGTCGTGCAGCTGGTGCTGGTTCTCGGCGACGGCGCCGACCACGACCGGGGTGTCGGAGAGCTGCCCCGCGAGGGTATCGCCCGTGTCCAGGTCGAGGACGTCGGCGACGATGACGGTGATGTTGTCCGGGCCGCCGCCGCGCAGCGCCAGCTCGATCAGGTTCTGGACGGTCTCCTGGGGGCCCTGGTAGCTGGCGAGGGTGTCCTCCAGCGTCTGGTGGGACACCACCCCGGACAGGCCGTCGGAGCAGATCAGGTAGCGGTCGCCGGCGCGGACCTCGCGGATGGACAGGTCCGGTTCGACGTGGTCGCCGGAGCCGAGGGCGCGCATCAGCAGCGAGCGCTGCGGGTGCGTGGTCGCCTCCTCCTCGGTGATCCGGCCCTCGTCGACCAGGCGCTGCACCCAGGTGTGGTCCTGGGTGATCTGCGTGAGCACACCGTCGCGCAGCAGGTACGCGCGCGAGTCGCCGACGTGCACCAGGCCGAGCCGCTGACCGGTCCACAGCAGGGCGGTGAGGGTGGTCCCCATGCCCTCCAGCTGGGGGTCGTCCTCGACCATCGAGCGCAGCTGGTCGTTGGCGCGCTGCACCGCGGTGCCGAGCGAGGTGAGGATGTCCGAGCCGGGGACGTCGTCGTCGAGCGCGACGATGGTGGAGATGGCCTCGGAGGAGGCGACCTCACCGGCGGCGGCGCCGCCCATGCCGTCGGCGATGGCGAGCAGGCGCGGGCCGGCGTATCCGGAGTCCTCGTTGCCCTCCCGGATCATGCCCTTGTGCGATCCGGCGGCGAAGCGCAGTGACAGACTCATGCGCACCTCGCCTGTCGGCTCCGGGTACAGCCGGTCGTGTCGAGCCACACTGCCCACCCTCCGGTCGGGAGCGCGCCGGGGCCCGGGGTGGGGCCCGCCACTGCGTGCTCGCTCCGCTCGCGCCTATCCATGATGTAGCACTACTTCCGCAGCTCGATGACGGTCTTGCCGATGCGGATCGGCGCGCCCGGTGCAATCGGTGTGGGAGTCGTCAGCCGGGTGCGGTCCAGGTACGTGCCGTTGGTGGAGCCGAGGTCCTCGACGATCCACTGGCCGTCGCGGTCCGGGTAGATCCTGGCATGGCGGCTGGAGGCGTAGTCGTCGTCCAGCACGATCGTCGAGTCGTGCGCCCGGCCCAGGGTGATGGTCTGCCCCTGGAGCGCGACCGTCGTGCCGGTGAGGGTGCCCTCGGTCACGACGAGCTTGGTGGGGGCGTTTCGGCCGCGCCGGCCGCCGCCGGACTGCTGGCGCTGCGGCGGCGGCGCCTGGCGCGCGGCCTGCTGCTGGCGGCCGGCCTCGCGGCGCGATCCGCGCTGGGTGACCCGCGTACCGAACAGGTCGCTCCGGATGACCTGCACGGCCACGATCACGAACAGCCACAGTACGGCCAGGAACCCCAGCCGCATGACCGTGAGGGTCAGCTCTGACATTGCCCCCGCTTCACCCTTCGGCTTGCCTATAGATAACGGTGGTGCTGCCCACGACGATCCGCGAGCCGTCGCGGAGCGTAGCGCGGGTGGTGTGCTGCCCGTCCACCACGATGCCGTTGGTGGATCCGAGATCCTGGATCGTCGAGGGCGTTCCGGTCCGGATCTCGCAGTGCCGGCGGGAGACGCCGGGGTCGTCGATCCGCACGTCGGCGTCGGTGCTGCGGCCCAGCACCAGCGTCGGGCGGGAGATCTGATGGCGGGTGCCGTTGATCTCGATCCAGTGGCGCGTGCGTCCGCCGGCGGCCGGGGCGGCCGGGGGCCGCTGGGCGCCCGCGGCGGGCGGATAGCCGTACCCGCCGGGACGGCCGCCGGGCGGCGGCGCGGCCGGCATAGGCGGTGCGCCGGTGGGGGAGGCGGCCGGCGGGTAGCCGTAGCCGCCGGGGCGGCCGGCCGGGGCGGCGGGCGCGGCGCCGCTTCCCGGGGCGCCCGGCTGGCTGCTGGAGGAGGCGAGCGTACGGCTGCGCACCCGGTACAGGCCGGTGTCCAGGTCGTCCGCCTTCTCCAGGTGCACCTTGATCGGGCCCATGAAGGTGTAGCGCTGCTGCTTGGCGTAGTCGCGCACCATGCCGGCGAGCTCGTCGCCGAGCTGGCCGGAGTAGGGGCTGAGCCGCTCGAAGTCCGGCGTGCTCAGCTCCACGATGAAGTCGTTGGGGACGACCGTGCGGTCGCGGTTCCAGATGGTGGCGTTGTTGTCGCACTCGCGCTGGAGCGCTCCCGCGATCTCCACGGGCTGGACCTCGGACTTGAACACCTTGGCGAAGGTGCCGTTGACCAGACCTTCGAGACGCTGCTCGAACTTCTTCAGGACTCCCATGGGGCACCTCCTCCGTCGCTGCCGTCCTGTGCACTGCCCTGCGGGCCGCTTGCCTGGTACTGCTTACTGATCGTATCCACGCGCCGGTCGATCGGCTGGTTCCCCCTGTCAGGGCGGCCGACGGGTGTCGACGCATGACGAAGTTCCCTGTGGAGCTCCCCTTCGAACTCCTGCCGGGGTACCGCCGCGCGCAACCGCTTCGGGTACTCCCGCCAAGGATCGTAGAGGCGGCCGGAGACCAGTGTCCCGCACCGGGCTGTGGACCCCGACCGCCCTGTGGGAAGAGAGCGGGTACCGGTACGAGGTTGATACGTGGAGCGGCACGCGTTGATACGTGGCGGGACCACGGAAGGTTCGGCGGGGCCGCTGCCTGCGGGAAGAAGGGATGTGAACCCACCCCCTCCAGCGTGCTAATGTTCTGGGTGTCGGAAGGCGCCGGGCCGAAAGGCCGGAGCCCAGGACACACCCAATGCGCGGGTGGCGGAATAGGCAGACGCGCTGGATTCAGGTTCCAGTGCCCGCAAGGGCGTGGGGGTTCAACTCCCCCCTCGCGCACCAGGGAGCACCGACGAAAGTGCTCTAGCTGCACCGACGGAATGGGCGGCATCGTGATGACGATGCCGCCCATTCCTGTTTCTGCGGTGTGATGTCTGTCTCTGGGCACGGTGAAGCGGACCGTCGGTGGCCTATGGGCCGGCGGCGGTCCGCGTCTGTATGTGGATCTTGCTTGAGTGGCTCTCGGGGCGCGCTCTGTGAGGAAGGTCTCAGCGCTGCGTGATGTGGCCCTTGGGGGTCCACGTGCCCAGGGGCTTGGTCCTGCGGCGGCGAGTGGGCCGTCGGCGGGGCCGTTCGCCGCCCAGGGCGATGGCGTCGGCCCAGGAAGCGAGTTTGCGGCGGTTGGCGTGGGCGAGCTGGAAGGCCAGGAGGAGGGTCTGGGCCGCGATGCCGCGGATGCGGCGGGTGCCGGCGTCTTCGAGGCGTTCCTGGAGGCGGTCCTTGGCGAAGCCGTTGATGCCTTCGACGCTGTTGCGGAGCCGGAAGTAGACCCGTTGCCAGGCTTCGGAGCCGTACTGGAGCGGCTGCCAGAGGTTGGCGCCGGCTTCCGGGGGGACGGTGACGGTGCGCTGGACGCAGCAGGGCGGTGAGCCGGCCGGGTTCGGGGCGGGGTCGACGAGTGGCAGGTGGATGCCGCGGCCGAGCGTGCGGGGCTTGAGGGGGCACTGCGCGCGGTTGGCCTCTGCCGGGCACATCACGCGGCGGTGACCTTCGGCGTCGGGGCGTTGCTTGGGCATGAACACGTAGTTCATGCGGGCGCGGATGCGGTCGATCCAGGTCTGCTTGTCGATTTTCTTGGCCAGGAGGTCCTTGGTGGCGTCCTTGAGGGGCTGGGGCATGGACGGGCAGTACCAGTTGCCCTCGACGAGTTCGGCTCCCGCGAAGCCGGTCTGGACGCCGAGTTGGTCGGAGGCGTAGTCGTAGACGGGCTCGTAGCCCATGGCCCGGATGGGGAGCTGGAAGTTCTCCGGTTTCTGGCCGTTGTAGGCGCGGTCACCGGCCAGGTAGCCACGGGGGAAGCGGTTGTCGACGTGCTGGAGGGCCTCGACGGCGACCTGGCCGGGGCGGTGGCTTGGCTTGTCCACGGAGAAGGCCACGATCAGGGCGGGCACCACGTCGGGATTGGCGGAACCGTCGGGCAACGGGGCGCCGTGGCGCTCGGGGTCGCGGGCGACGACGAGGGAGGCGTCGTAGCCGAAGAGGCGCTTCTTGATCCTCTCGGTCTTCTTCTGCCCGCTGGTCTTCTGCCTGCCGCCGGCTGCCTCGATCGGGGTCAGGCCGTCCAGGGCGAGGGGGTCTTGGTGGCGGGTGGTGCGGACGTACCAGCCGGCGTCGGGATCGGTGGAGGTGACGGGGCTGTGGGAAGGCAGCCCTTTGGCGTAGGTGCCGATGGCGGTGGCGTCGAGGCTGACCGAGCCGTCCCAGCGCTCTTCCAGCAGGGGCAGGGCCTCGCGCAGGGACATGCCGAGGATCAAGTTGGACACGCGCAGCAGGCGGGCGCGCTTGTGGGTGAGTGCTTCCGGGTCGGCCCTGGTCAGGACTTTTTCGGCGTGGCGGCGGGCCAGGCGGTGGTTCTTCGGCAGCGGGGACGGGTCGATGGCCTCGAGGATGCTGTGCAGGCGGCGGCGGACCACGGCGTAGGCCGCTTCGAAGCCGCGGTCGTGGTCGGGGTAGCGGTGCAGGCCGAGCTGTTCGCGCATCGCGCCGGAGAGGGAGAAATACAGCAGGTTGGTGACAGTGGTGAAGGTGACGACTCCGCTGTTGCGCTGGGCGGCCAGGGCCATGCCGACCAGCAGGGCTTCCACTGAGAGCGTGCAGCGGCGGCCCTTGGTGCGGGCGATGAGCGGTTCGATCTCCTCGACGAGACCGGAGGCGGCCACCTCGTCGTAGACACGGCGGACTTCCTGATCGGGGATGACGGGGCGCTGGGCACGCAGACGGGTGATGAGGGCGTGGCGGGCGAGGCGGCGGTTCACCTGTCAGAACTCCTTCAGCGCGGCGGCGGCCTGTTGGGGCGTGAGGTTTCGGACGTGGGGGAGGATCCGGTCGATGGAGCGCAGGGTGGTCAGGCCGGCGGCGGCCATCAGGGTGGGCAGGTGCATGCGGGCCTCGACGGCGTCGATGAGCCAGGTGGCGCGGGTCCGGCCCATGACCAGGCGCGGTGTGCCGGGCGGTTCCTTGGCGCGGGCGAGGAAGTTGGTGACGGTGTTGGTGCCGCGTGCGTGGCTGCTCGGCCGGAAGAGGTAGCGGGCCTGACCGGGCCTGTCGGCCCACTCCGCGGCCTCTGTCAGGACGTCGGCCCAGGCGGTACGGCACAGCACCACGCGGCCGCGGGCACCGCGGACGGCCACGGCCACGGCTCCGTTGGAGGCTTCCCGGACGTCATGGGTGCGCAGCGGGATGACCTCGGGTGAGTCCAGAGCGCAGCCGAAGCCGAGGGAGAGCAGGGTCAGCAGGCCGTAGCGCAGCTCTTCGGTCGGCTGAGCGCGCGCGGATGCGTACAGCTGGGCCTGCTCGGAACGGCTGTAGGGGCGCGAGGAGTCCGAGCCGGAGTAGGCGGCCGGCTCGCCGGTGACCAGGTCCGGGCCGAGCAGGGCGCGGCGGAGGTTGTTCAGGCGGCAGCGGCGGTTGGAGCGCGAGGCGTCACCCAGGTGCAGGCAGCCGGTGGCCAGGTACCACTCGATCGCCTCTTGGGTCAGCAGGTGCTCGGCCTTGGTCGGGCGCCCGCAGGCGTCGGCATACGCGGCGGCGTGGGCGAGCGCGCCGAGCCAGTCGCGGGCCTGCTTGGGAGTGGCCGGCTTGGCCTGGGCCACGGCGCGGCGGCAGTCGGCCCCGATGCGCTCCCAGACAGGGCTCGGAAGGGCGGGCCGGTACTGCTCGATCGCGTCCACCGTGACTCTCCACCAGGAAAGGACCCCGGGAGGGGTGCTGTTCCAATAGCATGCAGTGGAGGTGGCGGATGCTGTCATGCCTGGAGGTCCGTATGGGCGACACTCTTCGACGTGCCCCAGGGAGACAAGCGACGCCTCAAGCCGTTCGAGTACGTTGTCGAGGGCATCTGGCCGCACGCCGTGCTCGATGACCACCACGGGGCCCGAGTGGCGCAGGCAGTGGCCGCGCGGCTGCGTCGGCTGATGGACGCCAGGGGATGGTCGGTCGCCGAGGCATCCCGGCGCAGCGGGGTGTCACGGATGACGATCGCGCAGGTGCTGGACGGGGCGGTGTGGTGCGACCTGCTGACGATCGCGAACCTGGAGAAGGCGCTGGAAGCGGACCTGTGGCCCGGCCGTGAGCCGGGAAATCCTCCGCAATGAATTCGCATGGGCATTCGGCTTTCCGAAAGAGGGCAGGGGAAATTGGCCGAATGCCGGACACGCCCGGGCGGATCCGGGTAATGTCGGAGACGGCCTGTACAGGGTCATGACCGTCGCCGCGGACCCAGGTGCAACTGGGTCCTTCAAGCGGCGGCGGTCTTTTTACGGCTGTGATGTCTGCAGGGCAGGGAGATGAGTCAGGCGAATCTCCAGTTCATGCGCGGGCGGTAGTAGACGTGCCGGTCGTCCTCTCGGCTGATGCGCTCCAGAGCGCCGCACACGACGAGGGCCCGCAGGCAGTTACGGAGGCTCTTCCTCTCCCGGGGATCCGCGGGAATACCCAGCACCTGGGCCAGATCGCCGCTGCCCCAGGGAAGGTCAGGGCGGGAGGCGATGACGGTCAGGACCTCCTGCTGCTTCTTGCTGCGGATGATCACCTCGGCCGGCCGAGGGGGCTCCGGCTCTGCCGTGACCCGCATGCTGTCCTCGGCTGCCGTCTGCGGCTCCTGGTCGGGGGCCGGCGGGCTGGGTACCACACGCAGTGTGACTTGCGGGCCCGGCTGACCGGGGACGATGCCGTGTTTCTGGGCGTGTGCACGCATCGCCCGCAACCGCGGACCGACCCCCTGCAGGCTCCGCGCCTCCTCGCGCAGAGCGACCATCGCCTCACGCTTTTCATTCACCTCGCGCAGTGCCGTGCTCAGCTGGTCGATGGTCGTGTCGCACTCAGCGATGAGGGTGTCGTACTGACGGACCACGTGCTCCGCTTCGTCCGCGGAGTCACTCGGGTGACTGGCAAACGTCTCCTGGTACGTCATGTGGACCAAGGTAGGGCTAATGCGAGTTGGTTGTCTGTGCTTTGGCTGGCGAGATAGCCAAGTTGACGAAAGTAAGCCTTGCGGCGAGGCTTTTCCTCGGCAACACGTTCGCTGTTCGCTTTCTTGTCTGGCTGATGTGAGGCTGTCGGGTTCCATGTATCTGGCCCGGATTGGCCGATGAAGCCTCGTTGCCCTCACGAAGTTGGCCCGGCGACCACAGATATTCCGGTGAGGCTGATTTCCTCAGCCAGCTGCGGTGGAGGCTTTGTCGCAGCGTGGAAGCTGCAGCCCGGCCAGGAGCGGCGCGGTCAGTTTTTCGGAGCCGTCCTTGATGGCCCGGACAGCCGCGCTACGCAGCAGGAACGCCAGTTGGCCCGCATTGCCTCCCGTGCGCTCGTGAAGAAGATCGGCCAGGCCGGGCAGTGTGCCGTCGGCATGCGCGCGCAGGCGCAGCGCTGCTTCGGCTGCGGAGAGGACCTGCTGCCAGTCTTCGCCGAGTGGCATGGCGGACAGGTGCACAGGCACCAGTCGGCGGTGCGGGGCGTTGGTTGCCCTCGCAGCAAGGTAGTCGGGGTCGCCGATGCCGGCGAAGACGAACGTCGCCGGGAGCCGGTCACATAGATAGTCCACGACATCGGCCACGGTCGACGCGGACCAGCCCGGGCTGTGCAGGTGGTGGGCCTCGTCGATGAGGACGAGCGCAGTACCGGCGTCCGCCATGGCCGTGGCCACGCGGTCTGTCAGCGCGGCGGTGGTGGGCGATCCCCGCAGGGTCACGCCGAGGGACCGGGCCAGCTCGACCAGCAGCAGGCGGGGCGATGTCGCGGGCGGCAGCCGCACGTAGAGCCCCGCCGTAGCCGTCCCAGCCGTCGGCTCGTCGCCCTGCCGGTCGTGTGGTGCGGTGCAACTCCGCCAGGACTCCAGCATGGCGGTGGTCTTGCCGGTGCCGGACGGGCCGTGCAGCAGCAGGCCGTAACGGGCTCCGTCCGCATGCTGGTTGAGGAGCCGCACGTCTTCGATCCGGTCCACGGCAAAGCTGACTTCAGGCACGCTGAGCGGGAGTCGAGCGTGATAGGCCAGGCGCACGTCAGGCGCCTCATGCGCATGGATCTGCTGAACCACGGGCAGACGCGGCATGCCGGTCCGCTCGACGACTCCTCTTGCCGCGGCCGGTCCAGATGCCTGGACGAAGGTGGCAGCGCCCACGGGGCTGCTGGCCATCGCGGGAGCCGCATTGCCGCAGGTGCTGGGCTGCTTCTCGGCGCGGGTAGAGGGAATGGAAGGGCGGGAAGGGGGTCGGATACGGGATGGTGCGGCAGGGACCACGAGCCACTCGTCCTCGTCGGCCCGAAGCCACACCTGCCGTAGGTCGTATGGATCCCAACGAACCTGCAACGGCTGGCGACCGCCGTGCGGCGACACCAGGCGACGCATCGGATGCAGCGCCGGCGCATCGTAGAAGTGCCCGCCCAAACGCACTCCGCCGGGACCGACCACCCTCCAGCAGGAATTGAGGAGATGCAGGAATTCCTCTGGGGGTATGGGAGTTGGGACCCGTCCGGTATGGGCTGTCAGTTCCTCGTACCGTTCCAGCGGTGTCTGCGGGAATCCGGCACGGGTCGGGAGGGGGGTGTGCAGCCAGCAGTCCTCCACCCAGGTGTCCAGTAGTTCCTGCACCCGCTCGATGGGCCAACCCGCCGCACGTGCAGGCTGGCCGGCGGGAGAGAAGAGGTAGGCGGCGAACCGCCCCGCCGCGGTCGCTGTGACGTGCTCGACGCGGCCGCGCTCATGCGTGGGTGCCTGACGCGCGTACTGCACGCGGACGCCGCTGCGCGCGCATGCGGCGCGCAGGGCACCCATACCCGGGGCAGAAGCGTGATCGACGACGAGCGTGCGCGGACGGATCACCGGCGGACTGCTCACCGGAGGGTACGGAGGTGCAGGGCCGGGCGCGGTCGACGGCGGTGTGATCCAGTTGGTCCGTTGGTCGGCGGGGACGCACATCCTGGCCAGCAGCGCCGGTCCGTACACCGTGCGCTCATGGGCGTCGCCGACGACGGCCGTCAGCAGCACACCGCTGGCCTCGTCCAGCGCGAACAGCACGCGCAGCCGCGGCCCTCCGTGGGGCTGATCGCCGAGAGCCGGGACCGGCACGACGTACAGGTGGACGCGCTCACCCACCTGGGTGAGCGTTGTCGTGGCGCTCTGTGGCGGACGGCCGTCGAGCTCCGCGCACAGTCTGCGCAGGGCGGACCGAGACGGCACGGAGACCTCGCCGTCGGCGAGCGGAGCGGCGAGCCGATCCAGCAGTCGCGCCCGCACCCGTTCAGCACTCAGTCGGCCAGGGCGGGGTTGCGAATGGATGATCTCGCGCACGGCGTCGACCACCCGGGGATCGAGTCGGACCCCTGGCGCCTCACGCCGTCCGGCCCGCCCGTCCACCAGCCCGGCCAGCCCCAACGTCTGGTAGCGCTGCCGCTTGCGTCGCACCGTCCGCGCCGACGTGCCGCGCATGCCTGATTCCGTCAGCTCTCGGGCCTTGGCCTCCTCCCGCTCCGCCAGCGAGCGGTGAGCAGGGTCGAACGCGGGACGGGGCTGCGTACCAGGCGGTGCGTCCGGGGTGAGCCCGGTCAGCACCTCGACGACATGCCTCTGCCACCACCGCGCCCGCCCCAGCGCATCACCCGACGGCAGCTCGTCGCTCCCAGCGGGCGCGTCCCCGTCTTGAAGTACCTCCCCATGGCAGCCACGCAGCAGCGCCACCAGATCCATCTGACGGGTGACACCGGAGGAGTCCACCAGGGTCAGCCGTCGGCCCTGCAACTCGCCCACGGTGTAGACCCGTCCGTCCAACCGGACCCGGTCACCTGTGCCGATCCGGTCGGGCCACGCTGCGTCCATCCGTTCCCCGGTCCGTAGACAAGACCGGCCGAGCGGCACCGAGGTGCGCCCCGCACGCTCACACCGTGCCGGGAACACCTCGGCACTGCTCGCGCCGACCTGGTTTCGCCGTCCAGTGGACCAGATGCGACAAGGCCCTGCACCGGCCCTGCGCATCTGGTCCGCTGGACGCCATAACGGTTCCATCCTGCCCGGCGGCACCCGGATGCCACACCTGTGATGCTATTCCAATCACAGGAGGGGAGGGTGTCCTTGTGACCTTTTTGGCCCTTTCCTGCCCGACGGCGGCCGTTTGCTGGGTTCGCCCGGTCGTCATCGAGTCCACTGCTCGCCGCTTTGTGCTGCTGGCCCCCGGGCAACAGACCGCCGGTTGCTGGACGGTGCCGTTGGTACCGGTGCCTGCGGGGCAGTCCTATTCCCGGGCCGTCGTCCAGTGGCTGTGCCGTCGGACGGGGCTGCCCGACCTGCGGATCGCGCCGGTCGTCGGCGTCCTTCCAGCCGACGGTGCCCGGCGCCGCACCCAGTACGTCGTCCTGGTGCGACCGGTCGCTGCGGCTTGGACCGACGATGTGTGCGCACGGCTGGAGGCCGGCGCACGCTGGTGGACCTTGGACGAACTGCACGGCAAGGGCGTTGCCGTGGAGCCGGAAACGCTGCCCCTGCTCTTGGAGGGCTATTGGGACGGGTGGTTGCCCGATGGGGAGGTGTCGCTCGAGTGAGGCCCACCAGGACGTCGCAGTGAAGCAACCGATGTGGCGCTTCAGGAGTGAGACGGCTCTTGCCCGTGGCCGACTTGGCGACGACAGCCGAGATCCCGGTACCGAGCCAGCACCAGGCCCGCCGACGCTGGCCGACGACCGCGCGCGAGGTCGCGGGGAGGGCGAGAGCGGTCGGCGACGTCATCGTCGTCACCGGCAAGACCCGCGCGGTGGAGTCGTTCGCCGCGCCCAGCTGAAGCCCCGTTTCGGGGGCTACTCGTCCGCGCGATAGAGCTTGAGGTCTCTGTTCACGAAGAGGTGCACGAATCCGCACCGTCAGCAGATCAGCCCGGTCGCCGTCTCGTCGACCCACGCCGGTGGTCAACGGCCTGGTCGAGGACCATGCCCACGGTGGATCCGTCGGCTGTCCCTGGCGATTGTGGGACTCTGGCCGGCTCCCACGCCGATCTCCGGAGGGTCACGGTCAGCCGCGCCCCTGCCTCACTGGATGACCTGCTGTCTAGGTGCCTCACTCCGGCACCGGCCATTTACCAGGCTCACGATGCCCACACCAGCACGCTCTACCCACTTCCGGACAATCGCCCAAAGTGATGCTTTGGCCAAGTTGCTCCGTAGCTGAAACATGAACTGCCGCCCAGCCTGCGGTTTACGGAGGTCTGCTCAGTGCGGCAATTCGCGACTCTCATCCGAAACGGCCGGATCTGTCCGCGTGATGATTACCGATTCCAGTATCTGGCAAATATGTTCGATTGCCGCCCCTGTCGACGGCATCCACCCTGATGGGTCGAATATGCCGCTGCCCCCTGCACGCGTCGTCGAGCAGGGGAAACGGCCATGACCATGGGGGACACGTTGGAGATCATGCAGATCGCGGGTGTGGGGGCCGGCGCTCTGGTCGCCGAGATGGCCAGGAGCACATGGGAGTCGATGCGGGCAGGGGTGGCCCGGCTCTTCCGGCGGGGTGGGGAGGAGAGTGCCGCGCAGGAACTGCGGCTCATCGACGCTGCGCGGCAACGGCTCGTCGACAGCTCGGAGAGCGAGCGCGGATCGGTGGAGGACCGGCTTCGGAACGAGCTGATGATCCAGCTGGCGGCGTTTCTGCAGAAGCACCCGGATGCGGCACAGGAACTCCAGGACTTGGTCGACCAGGCCAAGGGGGCGAACGACGGCGGTGGGGCGCGGACGAGCGTGCACCACAACACCGACAGCATGGTCGTCATCTCCGGCGGCGACATCAACGCCTCGGGCGGCTTCCACTACCGCGCTCCGGAGCAGAGCCGGTGAATGAGGACAGTTTTTCCGGGCCCGTACCGCCTCCGCCTCCGCTCGCCGCCCCGCCGATGCCTGGCTTCCAAGTGCAGGTCGACGGCAACCAGAACTCGAAGATCATCGTGGCCGCCGGCTCCATCACGATGAAGGACAAGCCGCAGCTGCCGGTGGTCAACATCCCGCAGGCCGAGCTCGACGTCGTACGACGGGCGTGGGTGGAGCTGGATGTGCGCGACCAGCGCGTGCCGACCGCAGAGAAGGCCGTCGCCCGTCTCACCGGGGACGGGCCTCGCCTGGCAGTCGTCACGGGCCCGCCTGGGTATGGCAAGCGAACCGCCGGAATCAAGGCGTTGTGGGAGGTGGCCCAAGGCCAGTCCCTCAAGCTCCAGGAGATCGTGCCCGACTGGGAGAAGCCCGGCTCCCCGGACGTCGCCGAGCTGCCTGATGAGCCGGGCACGGGCTACCTGCTGGACGTGGCTGCGGAGATCAGCGCCTGGCAGAATCGGGGCGCTTTCGCTCAGCAACTGGTGAGTTACGCGGAAGAGCTGAGGCTCTCGGGCTCGTTCCTCGTTGTGATCGCCGATGAACACGGCTGGCCCGAGGCGGTGGCGGGGGCGGTAGCGGGCGTCGTCGTCCGTGCCACGGCTCGACCGTCCGCGCGTCGCGTGGCCAGGATGCATTTGGAGTACGTGCACCACCAGCCGGGCCGCCTGCACTGGCTGACCGGTGTGCCGTCGGGCACTGGCCTGGCCGGCAAGGCAGCGCAGCAACTGACCGACGGCAGCCGACCCGCGGACGCCGCCGACCTGGCCGCCAAACTCGCCGCTGCGGAAGACTCCCCGAAGGGTCTCGAGAGAGCCCTGAGCGCCTTCCAGGAGTGGCGCACCGACGTGCGGGACGTCTTCTCTGCGACCGAGAACAATCCGGATGACCGCGCCCTGTTGATCTCCTCTGTCTTCCTCAACGGCAAGGATGCGCTGACTGTTCAGGACGGCGCCCGGGAACTGCTGGGTGAATCACCGAAGGCAGACGTCCGCACGATCCTGACCGGACCGGATCTGACCAGCCGGCTGACCGCGATGGGCGCCGAGGTCACCGGGCGGACGGTGTCCCTGGACCACAAGCCCGGATACGCCCGTGCGGTCCTGCTCCACCTGTGGCAGCAGCGTGCCGACATCCACCCGCACCTGCTGAAGTGGCTGGACACCATCACATCCCCGAAGGGGGCGGGTAGCGACCTGGCTGCCATCAGCGACCTCCTGGTCGAACTGGCCGTCGCCGAGAACGACATCCGGGTCGTCCAGAAGGTCCACGCCTGGATCGACAACGGAGCAGACAGCCCCGAGCACCGTGCACTGATCGCCCGCTTCCTGACCGTCGCCGCGGAGTCGGACACACTGGGCGCCGGGGTCCGGGGTCTATTGCTGGACTCTGCGCAGGAGACTTCGAAAGCCGTCGCAACGGTCGTCGCCCTGGTCTGCCGTGGTGAGTTCGCCGAGCACTACCCGCGCCAGGCCCTCGTCCGCCTGCGGCACATTCTCGACCGGCCCGAGCCGGACGAGGCCGTACGGACGGCGCAGGAGGCGCTGCGGGACATAGCCGCACGCGACGGCCAGCTGCCACGCGTATGGAACACGGTCATCAAGTGGGCTACCGAGAAGAAGCACCTGGCGGGACACCGAGCCTTCCTGTCGCTGCTGGATCCAAGCGTGGATCCGTACGTTCTACAGGTCATGCTGGCCGCGGCCGAGCTGAAGCAAGACGTCAGGGAAGCGCTTGTGGCCGGCTGGAAAGCGGCTCTGGCCGACACCCGCGTCGAAGCGGAATGCCGACAGCTGCTGGCCGCTTGGGCCGAGGTGCGGAAGACGGCGGACGTGCCGACCGAGCTCATGACGGAGATCATCAACCAGGTCGTTCTGGATCACCTGGTCGCCACTCCGGTCTCGGCCCTCATCTTCGGCGAGCCCGGGGTCGCCGACGGCGAGGCGGTCATCGAACTGCGCAAGGACCTCCGGCTGCCCCCGGCGTTGTCGTCTCTTGTCTCCGCCCACGAACACGCTTCGGCGGGGTCCTGACCGATGGCCTCCACAAGATGGTCGCGCCGCCGCGAGCGCAGGGCGGTACGGCGTGGTCTGAGCCGCTTCGAAGTCCGCCTGCGCAGTGCCTGCCCCGGAATCGGCTTCAGCGCCCGGATCACGGCCACGGTGCTCACCGAGCCGCCGTACCCAGGCCCGGTGGAGGAGATCGCGGGGGCGGTGCGCAGCACGCTCAGGGCTGCTGCGGGCAAGGTCTCCAAGACGTGCGACCCAGCCGATCTCGCTTCGGCGCGGGACGTCTGCGGCCAGCATCTCGCCCGGCTGCGTCGGCTGCCCACCGACCCTCCCGTCGAGTTCACGGCCGAGCTGACGCTCGATCTGCTGCCCGACGATCGGGCCGCCGTGGCCGCACTGCTGGCCGCTCAACGTCGGCAGGCCGTTACCGATCTCCTCCGCCGGCAGAAGACCGACGCGCTCGCCGTGGAACTGGCCAACCCAGCGGCCCTGTTGGCGCGATGGATCGAGCGAGACAACGCGGACTTGTCCCAACTCCCCACCCTCGCCGACAAGGTGAGCACGGTAGCCGGGGTGTTCGCCCAGCACCGCCCCGAGGACGAACGGACCGTCGAACACGAAGCCGTCGAAGTGCTGCGCGAGTTCCTCTCCAGCTTCCCCGACCACACCCAGAAACAGATGCTGTACACCCTCCTGGCCGCCGGCATGCACAGCGCCCAGCGACCACACCACGCCGCAAAGGCCCAGGCACTGGTCAACGGGCACGTCGTGGTGGATCCGGCGGGTGAGTCGTGAGGAGGGCGGCAGGTCCGACCCGTGCTTGCGGACGTGGTGGTCCGGTGAGCACGTCCGTGTGGCGGTGGCTGCTTACGCCGTGGACGAGTTGGCGCGCTGGGCGGCTGGCGCGGGCCAGCCGGGGCAACCTCTCGTTCGACGCGGCGTGGCGGCGTACGAGGCTCGAAAAGAACCCGGATGACATGCCCTATCAACAGTACGGCCATCTCCCGGCGGACGGTGGGCTCGACGATCCGACTGCGCGCCTCCGGTGAGTCCGGGGGCGCTCACATCTGCTCCGTATCTGCCTGCTCTGGCTCGGAGCCTGCGTCCCGCTCGCTCAGTGCCTGACAAACGTCGTGCAAGAGGCTGTGAATAAAGAGTCCGAGCAGCTGGTCGACCTCAGGCGGCCATGACCAGGCGTAGGGCGTTGGCACTGGGCTGAGTGCGGGCCAGGAAGTTCCTGGCCCCCTCCGGTTGCGCGCAGTTGATGCCCCGAAATCCGCTGGCCGGGATTCACTACGTGCCACTGCCGGAATCCGTCGCAGCCGAGGTACGCAAGGTCGTCAGCACGCTGGGCTGACGGCACCCGGATCAGCCTCTGTCTCTGAGGAGTTCGGCGATTTCGCGGGCCGTGTCGCGGGCCGGGCGGCCGACGCCGATGAGGGTGGCCGAGGCAGGGCCGGTCCAGTCTCCGTAGCCGAGCAGGTGCAGACGTGGTTCGTCCACGGCTCGCGTGCCCGCGGTGGCGATGTGGCCGCGTGGGCCGCGCAGGCCCAGGGGCGCCAGGTGCGAGAGGGCCGGACGGAAGCCGGTGCACCAGATGACCGTGTCCGCCGGAGCCCGCGTGCCGTCGGCCCAGGCGACTCCGTCGCGGTCGAGGCGTGTGAACATCGGCGATGCCTTGAGCAGCCCGGCGTCCCGCGCCTCGCGTACGGGCGGTACGGCCACGATGTTGCCGAGCGAGGCGACGCCTCCGGTGTCGGCACGGCCCTCCTCGAGGGCGCGGCGGCGGGCGGAGGCCGCGTCGAACAGGGCGCGGCCGTCGATGTCGTCGGCGAGGAAGCGGGGTGGGCGCTGGGTCACCCAGGTCAGCTCGGTGTCGTGCGCCAGGTCCGCGGCGATCTGCGCGCCGGAGTTGCCGCCGCCGACCACGACGACGCGCTGTCCGGCGAAGTCGCGCGGATTGCGGTACTCGACGGTGTGCAGCTGCCGTCCTCGGAAGGCCGAGCGCCCGTGCACGGCGGGTAGGAAGGGGCGCCACCAGGTGCCGGTGGCGCTGATGACGGCCTGGGCACGCCAGTCGCCCGAGTCGGTCTCGACGCGCAGGAGTCCGCCGTCCCGGTGGATGCCGGAGACGCGGACCGGCTGCTGCACTGGAAGGCCGTACCGGTGCTCGTAGTCGGTGAGGTAGCCGACCACGTGCCGTGCGTCCGGGTAGGTCTCCCCCGCCTGTACGGGCATGGGCCGCCCGGGCAGCGAGGAGTACGCGGCCGGGGAGAACAGGTGCAGCGAGTCCCAGGCGTGTTGCCAGGCGCCGCCCGGCTGGGCCTGGGCGTCGAGGATGACGAAGTCCAGGCCGAGGCGGCGCAGGTGGTAGCCGGCGGCGAGCCCGGACTGGCCGCCGCCGACGATCACCACCTGCGTGCGCCGGGCGGCCGTCACGAGGTCCGCACCATGCCGATGCGGTCCAGGCAGTGCATCAGCTCTCCTGCGGTGCCGCCGTCAGCTGCCGACCGGCGCTGAACTTCCGCCGCCAGGCCAGCGACACGTACACCAGCGCGACCAGGACCGGCACCTCGATCAGCGGGCCGACGACGCCTGACAGGGCCTGGCCGGAGGTCACGCCGAAGGTGGCGATGGCGACCGCGATGGCCAGCTCGAAGTTGTTACCCGCCGCGGTGAAGGCGAGGGTCGCGGTGCGGTCGTAGGCGAGGCCGATGACCTTGCCGAGAGCGAACGTGCCGAACCACATCACGGCGAAGTACACCAGCAGCGGAAGCGCGATACGGGCGACGTCCAGCGGCTGCGAGGTGATGGTCTTCCCTTGCAGGGCGAAGAGGATGACGATCGTGAAGAGCAGGCCGTACAGGGCCCACGGGCCGATCTTCGGCAGGAAGCTCGACTCGTACTTCTCGCGGCCGAGCTTCTGCTCGCCGACGCGGCGGGTGAGGAAGCCGGCCAGCAGCGGGATGCCGAGGAAGATGACGACGTTCAGGGCGATCTTCCACATGGAGATGTCGAGCTGCTCGCCGTTGCCCAGACCCAGCCAGCCCGGCAGCAGGTCGAGGTAGAACCAGCCCAGCACGCCGAACGCCAGGACCTGGAAGACCGAGTTCAGTGCCACGAGTACGGCGGCGGCTTCGCGGTCGCCGCAGGCGAGGTCGTGCCAGATGATGACCATGGCGATGCAGCGGGCCAGGCCGACGATGATCAGGCCGGTGCGGTACTCGGGCAGGTCCGGCAGGAAGATCCAGGCGAGTGCGAACATGACCGCCGGGCCGACGATCCAGTTGATGACCAGCGACGAGGCCATGAGCCTCTTGTCGCCGGTGACGGCGTCGAGCTTGTCGTAGCGGACCTTGGCCAGCACCGGGTACATCATGATCAGCAGGCCGATGGCGATCGGCAGGGAGATGCCGCCGATCTCGACCTTCGCGAGGGCGTCGTTGAGGCCAGGGATCACACGGCCGAGGCCGAGGCCGATGGCCATGGCGAGCAGGATCCAGACGGCGAGGAAGCGGTCGAGCGTCGACAGCTTCGCGACGACCGATTCTTCGGTGGTCGCGGGTGCTTCAGTGCGGGTCACGGACAGGCCCTCTTGTTGTCGGCGGCATTGCGAGCGGACTCGGCCAGGTCGGCGAACTGGCCGGCGAGCTGGGCGATGACGTCCGGGCGCACCTTGTAGTACGTGTACCGGCCGCACGGCTCCGTCTCGACGACCCCGGCCTCGCGCAGCACTCTCAGGTGGTTGGAGAGGTTGGTCTGACGTGCGCCGGTCTCCTCCACCAGGTGGGTGGTACACAGGGTCTCTCTGGCCAGCAGGGTCACGATCCGGAGCCTGAGCGGGTCGGCCAGAACCCGGATCAGGTCAGTGTCGACTGACGTCATCATGGGCTGATACTCTCACATCAGTGATAGCTGACACCATCGGGTGCTGATGTGAGCTGTGCCCGTTCCTTGCGAGACGAGAGAGACCTCTGATGTCCGACAAGCCCTCCGTGCTCTTCGTCTGTGTCCACAACGCGGGCCGCTCCCAGATGGCCGCCGCGTGGCTGAGCCACCTGGCCGGGGACCGCGTCGAGGTCCGCTCCGCCGGTTCCGCGCCCGGCGACCAGGTCAACCCGGCAGCCGTCGAGGCCATGCGTGAGGTCGGTATCGACATCTCCGCCGAGACCCCCAAGATCCTGACCATCGACGCGGTCAAGGAGTCGGACGTCTGCATCACCATGGGCTGCGGTGACACCTGCCCCGTCTTCCCCGGCAAGAAGTACCTCGACTGGCAGCTGGACGACCCGGCCGGCCAGGGCGTCGAGGCCGTGCGGCCGATCCGCGACGAGATCAAGAAGCTGGTCGAGGGCCTGATCGAGGAGATCGCGCCGGAGAAGCCGGAGACCACCGCGTGAGCGAGATCCGGAACGTCATCGTCATCGGCTCCGGACCCGCCGGATACACCGCCGCCCTCTACACCGCCCGTGCCAACCTCAAGCCGCTCGTCTTCGGTGGCGCCATCTTCGTAGGCGGCTCGCTCACGACGACCACCGAGGTCGAGAACTTCCCCGGCTTTCCCGAGGGCATCGACGGTCCGGACTTGATGCTGAACATGCGGGCGCAGGCCGAGAGGTTCGGCGCCGAGATCGTCGAGGACGATGCCGTCGAAGTCGACCTGAGCGGGGACATCAAGACCGTCACCGACACCGCCGGAACCGTGCACCGGGCGCGGGCCGTGATCGTCGCGACCGGTTCCGGCTACCGCAAGCTCGGCCTGCCGAACGAGGAGGAACTGTCCGGGCGCGGCGTGTCCTGGTGCGCCACCTGCGACGGCTTCTTCTTCCGTGACCGGGACATCGTCGTGGTCGGCGGCGGCGACACCGCGATGGAGGAGGCCACCTTCCTCACCCGCTTCGCTCGCTCGGTCACGGTGGTCCACCGCCGTTCCACCCTGCGCGCCTCCCAGGTCATGCAGAACCGGGCCTTCGCCGACGACAAGATCTCCTTCGCTTTCGACAGCGAGATCGCCGAGATCAAGGAGAAGGACGGCATGCTCGGCGGCGTCGTGCTCCGCGACGTCTTCACCGGCGCTACCCGCGACCTGGACGTCTCCGGCCTGTTCATCGCGATCGGCCACGACCCGCGCACCGAACTGTTCAAAGGCCAGCTGGAGCTGGACGAGGACGGCTACCTCAAGGTGCAGTCCCCGTCCACCCGCACGAACATCCCCGGCGTCTTCGCCGCCGGTGACGTCGTCGACCACACCTACCGCCAGGCCATCACCGCCGCCGGCACCGGATGCGCGGCCGCGCTCGACGCCGAGCGGTACCTCGCAGCCCTCGCCGATGCGGGCACGAGCGAGTCCCACACCGAGGACGAGCCGCTCGCGGCCGCCGTCTGACGCCCCACCCGCAGGAGAGAAGCACCCCATGGCTCTCAAGAACGTCACCGAGGACTCCTTCGAGCAGGACGTCCTCAAGAGCGACAAGCCCGTCCTGGTCGACTTCTGGGCCGCCTGGTGCGGCCCGTGCCGCCAGCTGGCGCCTTCCCTGGAGGCGATCGCCGCCGAGCACGGCGACAAGATCGAGATCGTCAAGCTCAACATCGACGAGAACCCGGCCATCGCCGCCCAGTACGGCGTGATGTCCATCCCGACGATGAACGTCTACAAGAGCGGTGAGGTAGTGCAGACCATCGTCGGCGCCAAGCCGAAGGCCGCCTTGGAACGCGAGCTGGCCGACCACCTCGTCTGACGCGTGGCTACCTGTGCGATTCCCGCGCAGTACTGATCATCAGAGGCTGGTAACCAGGCGCCGGGGCACTCAGCCAGGAGTCGGTAGCTCGATCCGGCCCGGGCGTCAGGCCGCATCCGCAGTCGTCAGGAGCTTGCCCATCGCCGCAAGGACGGACGGCTCGACCCGGTAGTACACCCACGTGCCGCGCCGCTCCGAAGTGAGCAGCCCGGCCTCCTTGAGCTTCTTCAGGTGGTGGGAGACCGTCGGCTGGGAGACGCCGACATCGGAGATGTCGCACACGCACGCCTCGCCGCCCTCGTGCGAGGCCACCGCCGAGAACAGCCGCAGACGCACCGGATCGCCGAGCGCCTTGAACATCCGCGCGGCGGTCTCGGCCTCCTGCGCGGTCATGGGGCGCTCGGTGAGCGGCGGGCAGCACGGCACCACAACCTGGCCGGCGTCAGGCTCCAGCAGCGGCAACACCCTCGCGTTTGACATACGTCTATGTTGACATATGTCGAACCAAGTGAGGGAGGGTGGCAAGCGACATCACGTGCTGGACAGGTGGGCGGCCAGTCTCCGAGCGGCGCGGGCTGCGTCGCGGCCCACACCGCGCAGGGAGTTGGAGGACAGGCTTCGCTGCCATTCCAGGCCGGTGAACGCCAGGCCCGGGCGCACGGAGGACGCGCCGTCGCGGTGCAGCGGATGACCCGTACCGTCGAGGGCGCCGAGCGGTGCAAGGTAGGGCAGGTCCGGGCGGTAGCCGGTGGCGAGCAGGATCGTGTCCACCGCCTCGGCGCTCCCGTCGGCCCAGGTCACTTTGCTGCCCTCGGCGTCGGTGAACAGCTCCCGCCGGTCCGGCGCTCCGTCCGCGACCGCGGCCCGGTAGTGGCCGTCGTCGATGACCAACTGGGTCGGCGGAGTCCGCACCAGGCGGCCGAGCGGGGCGGTGTCGAGGCCGATTCGCTTCAGCCAGAAGTGCAGGTCGCGGCCGAGAATGCGCTGACGCGCGAACTTCACCGGGTGACGGCTGGCGAGCGTCACCTGTGCCACGGCGGCGAGTTCGGCGGCGATCTGCACCGCGGAGTTCCCGGCGCCCACCACGACCACTCGCTGACCGGCGAAGGGCTCGGGGCGTCGGTAGTCGGCGGCGTGCAGCACCGCACCCGTGAACCGCTCCAGGCCAGGCAACCCCGGACGATGCGGGCGGCCGAAGGTGCCGGATGCGGCGACCACCGCCCGGGCCGCCAGGCGCCCGCCGCCCTCCAACTCCACGACGAACCCCGGGCCGTCTGCCCGCACGGCGGTGACGCGGCTGCGGGTGCGGACGTCGGCGTCCAGGCGGGCGGCGTAGGCGGTCAGGTAGGCGATGACCTCGTCCCGGTGCGGGTAGCGGTCCGGATCGCCGCCGGGGAACGGCATGCCCGGCAGTGAGCTGTACCGGGCGGGTGAGAACAGGGTGAGGCTGTCGTAGTAGCGCGGCCACGACCCGGCGGCCCGTTCGGACGCCTCCAGGACCACCGGCTGAAGTCTCTCCCGCAGCAGGGCCTGCGCCGCGGCCAGCCCGGACTGACCGCCGCCGATCACCGCTACATCGATGTGCTCCATGAACCATCCTCGCCTGATTCGGTGAATGTCTATGTTGACGCTCATCGAATCAGGTGCCATGCTGGCTGCGCAAGCCATTGACAGATGTCGAAACATGCAGGGAGTCGCCGTGAACGCGCCCGCCACCGCCGAGCTGCCCGTCGTTGTGATCGGAGCCGGACCGACCGGGCTGGCCGCTGCCGCCCACCTCGTCGACCACGGCATCGAGCCCCTGATCCTGGAAGCCGGTCCGGCCGCCGGAGCGGCAGTGCGCGAGTGGGCGCACGTGCGGCTGTTCTCCACCTGGGGCGAGGTCACCGACCCTGCCGCGGAGAAGCTGCTCGCCCCCACCGGCTGGGTCAAGCCGGACCCCGCCACCTACCCCTCGGGCGGTGACTGGGCCAAGCAGTACCTTCAGCCACTCGCCGACGTCCTGGGCGAGCGAGTCCGCTTCGGCGCCACCGTCACCGGCGTCTCCCGAGCCGGCCGTGACCGGATCGTCGACGCCGACCGGGAAACCCAGCCCTTCGTCGTGCACCTCAGGAACGCGGACGGCACGGAAGAGCGCGTCTTCGCCCGCGCGGTGATCGACGCCTCCGGCACCTGGACCACACCGAGCCCGGCCGGCGGCAGCGGCCTCCCGGCGCTGGGCGAGAAGGCCGCCGCCGACCACGTCACCTACCGTGTCCCCGACCTCAAGGACCCGGCCGTACAGGCCCGTTACGCCGGGAAGCGCACGGCGGTCATCGGCTCGGGCGCCTCCGCCTTCACCGCCCTGGCCTACCTCTCCGACCTCGCCAAGTCCGACGACGGCACCGGGACGCGGGCGGTGTGGATCCTGCGCCGCGGGATCTCGGGCTCCACCTTCGGCGGCGGCACCGCCGACCAGCTTCCCGCCCGAGGCGCCCTGGGCCTCGCGGCGAAGGCCGCCGTCGACGAGGGCTACGCCGATGCCGTCACCGGGTTCCGCACCGAGGCGATCGAGCGCGACGGTGACGGCCGACTCGTGCTGGTGGGCGAGGACGGCCGACGCCTCGATGCCGTGGACGAGGTGATCGTGCTGACCGGCTTCCGTCCCGACCTGTCGTTCCTGTCCGAGGTCCGCCTCAACCTGGACGAGCGCCTCCAGGCGCCGGTCGAGCTCGCACCGCTGATCGACCCCAACCAGCACTCCTGCGGCACCGTGTACCCCCACGGCCACCGCGAGCTGTCCCACCCCGAACAGGGCATCTACCTCGTCGGCATGAAGTCCTACGGCCGCGCGCCGACGTTCCTGGCCATGACCGGCTACGAGCAGGTCCGCTCCGTGGCCGCCGCCATCGCCGGCGACCTGGAGGCCGCCGACCGTGTCGAGCTCACCCTGCCCGAAACCGGGGTCTGCGGCGGCGCCGGACTCTTCGACCAGCCCGACGCCGATGCCGACGCCGGAGGCTGCTGTGCCCCCGCGCCCGCTCTGGTCCAGATCGGCAGCGCCCCGGCGACCGAGCCGACCGCACCCACCGAGCAGGCGTCGGGCGGCGGATGCTGCGGCTCATGACCGACGTCGCCACCAGCGGGGCCGCGACCGGAACAGGGGACCGGTCGCGGCCCCGCGCCGCCCTGCCCGCGCTCTGCGCCACGCAGATCACCAGCTGGGGCATCGTCTACTACGCCTTCCCCGTCCTGAACCCGCAGATCACCGCTGACACCGGCTGGTCCACAGGCGCGACCACGGCCGCCTTCTCCGCGGCACTGCTGGTCTCCGCACTGGCCGGAATCCGCGTGGGGCGCCTGCTCGACCACCGCGGGCCGCGCGCCGTCATGACGACCGGCTCGGTCCTCGGCGTGCTCAGCCTCGTGATCGTGGCAGCAGCCCCCAACATCGTCGTGTTCGTGGCCGGATGGCTGTGCGCCGGACTCGCCATGGCGTCCACCTTCTACCAGCCCGCCTTCGCGGCCCTCACCCGCTGGTGGGCGCCCGACCACATCCGCGCCCTGACCATCGTGACGCTCGCCGGCGGTCTCGCCTCCACGGTCTTCGCCCCCGTGACCGCCGTACTCGCCGACCACACGTCCTGGCGCACGACCTACCTGGTGCTCGCCGCAGTCCTGGCCGTGATCACGATCCCGGCGCATGCCCTCGCCCTGAAGGCTCCCTGGCCTGACGCGCCCCACTCACCCGTAATGGCGGAACAGGCCGCTGAGCGGGCGGAGCGAACGCGCCCGTTCTGGATGCTGGCAGCAGCGCTGACCTTCTCGTCATTCGCGATGTACGCCGTCGTCATCGCTCTGGTCCCGTTGCTTCTCGAACGCGGATACACCACCACCCAGGCGGCCTGGGCCCTCGGCCTCGGCGGTGCCGGACAGACCCTGGGCCGCATCCTGTATGCCGCACTCGCCCGTCACACCCGACCGACCGCCCGCACCACCGCCCTGATCGCGCTCGGCGGTGCCACCACAGCGGCCCTCGCGCTCGTCCCCGGCCCATACGCCCTGCTGGTCGGCCTGTCGATCGCAGCTGGCGCGGTCCGAGGCAACCTCACTCTTCTCCAGGCCACGGCGGTGACCGACCGGTGGGGCCACCCATTACGGCCGGCTGTCAGGACTCCTCACCGCTCCCGCCTCGATGGCCGCGGCACTGGCACCGTTCGCCGGAGCCGTGCTCGTCCTGCCCTTGGGCGGCTACTCCCAGATGTTCGGCGTGCTGGCCGTCCTCTCCCTCCTGGCGGCCCTCATCGCCCTGCGTACGACCGTGCGGTCCGGTGACGGCAGCCCTCATGTCTGATCCGGGAAAACTCGTGACCGGTAGTTGCCCCGGGCCCGGCCCAGGCACAGAGAGGCCGCCCTTCCCCTTGCTACGTCCGTAGCAAGGGGAAGGGCGGCCTCTGCAGTCTCAGTGGCTGCCGGTCAGCTGGCCGGCGAGGCGCTCGTGCATGTCGGCGCTGGACTTGTTCAGGCCGATGATGGTCACCTTCTTGCCCCGCTGGGCGTACTTCGTCTCGACGGCGTCCAAGGCTGCGACGGAGGAGGCGTCCCAGATGTGGGCGGCGGAGAGGTCTATGACGACGTCGTCCGGGTCGTCCTTGTAGTTGAACTGGTAGACGAGGTCGTTGGAGGAGGCGAAGAACAGCTCGCCGGTGACGGCGTAGACGACCTGGTTGCCGTCGGGGTCGACCACACCGGAGACGTTGACCAGGTGCGCGACGCGCTTGGCGAAGACGACCATCGCGGTGATGCAGCCGACCACGACGCCGATGGCCAGGTTGTGGGTGGCGACCACGCACGCGACGGTGACGACCATGACGGTCATCTCGCCGAGCGGCATCCGCTTGATGGTCTTCGGGGCGATGGAGTGCCAGTCGAAGGTCGCGAACGACACCATGATCATGACGGCGACCAGGGCGGCCATGGGAATGTCGGAGACGACCGGGCCGAAGACGATGCACAGCACCATCAGGAAGGAGCCCGCCAGGAAGGTCGACAGGCGGGTGCGCGCGCCGGACACCTTCACGTTGATCATCGTCTGGCCGATCATGGCGCAGCCGCCCATGCCGCCGAAGAAGCCGGTGATGATGTTGGCGACGCCCTGGCCGATCGACTCACGCGTCTTGCCCGAGTGGGTGTCGGTGATGTCGTCGACGAGCTTGGCCGTCATCAGCGACTCCATGAGACCGACCAGCGCCATCGCGAAGGCGTAGGGGGCGATGGTGGTCAGCGTGTCCATCGTGAAGGGCACGTCGGGCAGGCCCGGCACGGGCAGCGAGGAGGGCAGCTCACCCTTGTCGCCGACGGTCGGCACCGCGATCGCGGCCGCCACGGTGATCACGGTCAGGACGACGATGGAGACCAGCGGGGCCGGGATCACCTTGGTGACCTTCGGGAAGAACACCATCAGGGCGAGACCGCCGATGACGAGCGGATACACGGCCCACGGCACGTCGTGCAGCTCCGGCACCTGCGCCATGAAAATCAGGATGGCGAGGGCGTTGACGAAGCCGACCATGACGCTGCGCGGCACGAACCGCATGAGCTTGGCCACACCCAGCGCGCCCAAAATCACCTGGAAGACGCCGGCGAGGATGACGGCCGCGATCAGATAGCCGAGACCGTGCTCGTGATTGAGCGGGGCGATGACCAGGGCGATCGCGCCGGTCGCGGCGGAGATCATGGCCTTGCGGCCGCCCACGACCGAGATGACGACGGCCATGGTGAAGGAGGCGAACAGGCCGACCGCCGGGTCGACCCCGGCGATGATGGAGAAGGAGATCGCCTCGGGGATCAGGGCCAGGGCGACGACCAAGCCGGCCAGCACCTCGGTACGGAAGACCTTCGGGGAGTCGAGCCAGTCGGGCTTGGCCAGGCGGAACTTCGGGGCTGCGGACAGCGGTGAGGACATGCAACCGTTTCTGTTCAGGCGGATGCGCCAGCAGAGGGCGGACGCGTCCACGTCGTACACGACTCCGCGCACGAAAAATGAGGCGGAATCCTCGGCGGCCCGGCCACTTCAACGGGGCCCAGCCGATCTGCAAGGCAGCCGTCCGGCTGCCGGTCGGGCATCATGGCCCGGAAGTCTCGGATGCCATCGGGGCCCGGTCAGGCCCACGCTATGGCGTTCACTCCTGCCGTCACTCTCGACGGCGGCCGTGAACACGTAGAGACTCTACCCTGACGTGAGGGCAGAGTGCGACTTGCGGCTTGTGAAACACAGGTAAATACCCGCCGAGATCCCGTGATTCATCTCACGTAAGGTGGGTTGCTTTGCGGATTCGAAAATCGAAGTAAACAACGAAGGGGATCATCGGGCGATGACGGATCAGCGGCAGATGCAGATCGGTGAGGTGGCCGAGCGGACCGGTTTGTCTCTGCGCACCATCCGGCACTACGAGGAAGTGGGCCTGGTGATCCCCTCGGCCCGCAGCAAGGGTGGCTTCCGGCTGTACACGGAGTCCGACGTCGAGCGCCTGATGGTGATCCGCCGGATGAAGCCGCTGGACTTCTCCCTGGAGGAGATGCGCGACCTGCTGGACATCACCGACCGCCTCGCCGCCACCGACGACCCGCCCGCCGGCGAGGAGCGCGAGCGGCTGCGGGAGCGGCTGGACTCCTACCGCAAGGTGGCCGACGCCCGCTGCGAGACCCTGCGGGCCCGTCTGGAGATGGCCGAGGACTTCGCCACCACACTCCGCCGACGCCTGCAGGCCGATGCCCGCGCGGGCACCTGAGCCGCGTCGGCGGTCGCAGTACCCAGACGGGGGCCACGGCTATGGCGGTCCGCCCCTTGATGCGGCCCGGGAACGGTTTTGCGGGCCGGAAGCCCGTGGCTGCGCCCGCCACGGGGTGAGTTCACCCGCCCAACCTCGCCCCGGCGCGCTGGCGTGCTACTAGGGGTGCAGCAGGTGCAGGCGGCCGGGCAGGGCCTCGATGCGCAGTGGGGCGCGCACCTCGCGGGCGGGTGCGCCGTCCACGTCCAACCGGTAGGCGCCCCAGGCGCGTTCGAAGCGAAGTCGGCGGATGAGGCGTCTGCCGAAGGAGTCACCGCGCGCCTCCAGCAGCCCCTCCTCGGCCAGGGTGATGCGCAGGGGCAGGTCGCCGGGTGCGGTGATCTTCTCGTTGCCGAGGATGAGGCGAGCGTTGCCCGGGTGCGGCTGCAGGGAGACCAGGATGGTCTCGCGCACGGCGACGCCGAAGCCGCCGACGGGGAGATGGATGCCGATGACAGGGCTGCGATGGGCTCCGAAGGCGTTCAGCTCGCCGCCCGACCGCCCCTCGGGGCGGTCGATCAGCAGCGGCAGCTGCCACAGGGCCGCGGCCCGCATGGCCTGCTCCGGATGGGGTCCTCCGGCGTGCACCAGTAAATCGACGGCCGGGCGCCGGACGCCGCGGTCTGGGCCGCCACGCTCGCCGGCTTCGGGGATGGGACTCAACTCCGTGCTGCGTATGCCGTGTTCGGCCAGCCGTGTGCGCAGCAGCAGGGCCCGCTCCCGGCCACCGCGGTCCCAGCTTCGCACGATGGCCAAGGTGGGGCGCACGGCGGGGAGGGTGCCGGCGAGGCGTACGGCGGCCGCCAAGAAGCGTTCAGTCTCCGGCCCGTCCGTGGCGGATCCGGTGCCGGGGGGCGAGGTCGAGGACAGCATGCGGACTCCTTGCGCACTCGGGACGGACTGCCGATCAGGCGGCTTCGGGGATGCGGTCCGCAACCGCGCCGGGGGTGTGCGGCCCGCGAGACCTGCGGGGCAGGACAGGAGGCGGCCTCGCGGGCTGCGACCCGACGGCCGCTTCGGAACGACGGCCCTGAGGCCCCGCCTCTGTGGCCCGAGGCGGGACGAACGGTGGCCTTCCGATGTTCATCTCTAACCTAACGTGAGAGTCGCTTGGTGTGAAGCAGACTCCTCGGCGCGGCAGCCCCAGGTAGGCTCTCTACGCTTCCGGTCTTCCTCAGCGCAGGCCGGCGGCCGGGTCGGAGGTGAGCCAGCCGCGGGCGCCCCAGAAGTCGACCGCCCGGCAGATCGTGCTCAGGCACCGCTGCGCGCGGTCGCCGCCGTCACCCCAGTGCCCGAGGCTCCAGCGGGCGAGCCGGTCGGCGGCGCCGTCCTCGTCCAGCACGGTCAGCCGGTTGTGGGAGCCCAGATGGGTGCCCAGCAGCAGCATCGCGGTGGCATCGGCCTGCCCGGAGGACTCGCCCATGAACGCGGCGATGGCCTGCCGGACGGTGGGCGCCATGGACGGCGACGGCGCGGCCTTCGGCCGGGTCTGCCGAGGGCGAGCCGGGCCGAGCGGAGCGGGTGAACTCTTCGCGGGTTCGGCTGAGTTCGCCGCGGCGGCGGGAGCGTGCTTCGGGGGTGGGGCGGGAGCAGGCGCCTCTGCCTGCGGCGCGGCAGCCGCCGCCGAGTTCTGGGCGGCGCCGAGACAGGCGGCGACGTAGTCGCTGGGCACGGGGGTGTTCTGGGAGATGGACTTTTCCAGCGCCTCGGCGTCGCAACGGCGGCACAGCGGGAGCTCGCGCCAGCCGATGATGGACAGCTGGGTGCCGCGCGAGTGCCGGGTCATGGCCTGCGGGCGGTGGACGATGTCCTGGCCGCCGCAGTTCGCGCAGCGCGCGCCGCCGCGCATCCATTGCGCCGTGCAGCTCAGACAGGTGATCCTGATGTCGTCCTTCACCTGTTCGCCACGCAGGTCCTCGGCCTCCCCGCACGACGGACATGCCGCCACACCGGCCATGATCGTCCGCCCTCCTCGCCGCGGAGTATTTGCCCATCGAAGTCTACCGTCACGTGAGAGTATGCACCCCGGTCAGGTTTTCTTCTGACTGAGTACGTGGCGAAGGTGCCGTCGGACGCCGGCAATCGGGTCGACGGTAGCGAGACGCAGGGTGAGGCGGTCGTGCCCGGCAAGCGGTCTGACGTATGCGGGCAGGCCCCGGTGGCGGAAACGCAAGGTGGGAAGAGCGCGATCTCCAGGGACGGGCACCTCCTCCGCCCCGGGAACCCGCAAGGCCACGGAGAGCCGCCAGTCGCCCCACTGCAGCGTTCCGGCGGCGACGGCGCGGGGGAGGTCGACGCGGAGCTCGACTCGGCCGCCGGCGCCGATGGTCAGGGTCTGGAAGGCGTCGAGCTCGATGGTACGGCCCTCGCGGTGGGCCCGTACGACCAGGTCCTCGGCGGTGATGTCCTGGACGCCGATGCGGCCGTCGAGGGTGAGGGTGGCGGGGGCGTTGTCCGCCCAGGTGACGCCGTTCATCGTGCAGTGCGGGCGCACGGAGTGCTTGCGCTGGCCGACGTCGAGGGTGAGGTTGTCGTACGGCTTGGTGAAGTAGGGGGTGATGATCTCGGCCCGTGCTTCCGCGAGCCGCACCAGGTGCGGCCGGGGACGGGAGTCGATGTCCGGGGACCGCCGGTTGCCCAGCCGGGCTTCCTTGACGATGTCCTGGCTGCGCACGCGGAGGAAGACGTCCCACAGTCCGGCGGGCAGGGGGCCGCCGTCGGCTGCGGTGGCGGTGTCGATCCGTGCGGCGAACCCGGCTCGGTCGTAGTCGTACAGGCCTTCCCCTTCCGATGTCGTCAGGTCCGCTGTGTCGGTGGTTGCTGCGGGGAAGGTGTACTCGGTGCGGCTCTCGCGCTCACGCAGGACGACCTCAGTGCCCGTCTCGTGGGTGTCGACGCGATGGATGTAGGCGTGGCCCTGGACTTCGAGCCAGCTGCCGCTCAGCGATAGCGAGTCGAGGTGGTGACGTACGGGCAGTTGCTCGGTGATGTCGTAGCAGTCGTCCGGGGCGCCGACGGTGGGATCCCGGAAGAACGGGTAGGCGCCGAAAGCACGTCCCTTGTCGACGACCACCTTGTCCCGACGGCCGGATCTGTCGAAGTCGATGACCGTGCGCAGTTCGTCCAGCATCCCCCGGTGGGCGAGGTTGAAGCGCAGCCGGGTCATCGCGGGCAGTCGCTCGGTGATCTCGTCGGTGCACCAGGTGTCGAGCAGGCGCCGGACACCAGCGAGGGCGGCCTCGCGTACGTCCGGCTCGTTCTCGCGTACCAGGTGGGTGAGGGCGCCGTTGAGGTCGACCTCCAGGTGGCGGCGGATCAGCAGATCCCGGCGTGGTCCTGCTTCCACTTCCCGTTCCAGCAGCTTGGACATCAGGTGCAGGAAGCGCAGTCTGGGCTGTGTTCCCCGGGTGGTCAGCGTGACGTTGTTGCCGTCCTCGCGTTCGACCCAGTAGTAGCAGTCGTAGTCGGCCACAACGGAGATCGCGGCGGCGTGCAGGTAGGCCATGGCGACGAACGGCTGGTCCTCACCGACCCGCAGATCGGTGCGGAAGCGCAGCCCGAGCCGCTCGATGAGCTCGCGTCTGAAGAGCTTCAGCGGGCTGAGTGTCCAGTAGACGCGTGAACTGAAGACGTCCGTTCTCGGCTGGTTGCGCCGGAACATCGAGCGGGGTGCGCCCCGGCCGCCGACCCCCACCATCTTGCCGAGCACCACGTCGGATCCGTTGGTGTCGGCCATGGCGACCATGCGTTCAAGGGCCTCGGGGCCGAGGTGGTCGTCGGCGTCCAGGAAGAACACATACCGCCCGCGGGCCAGTTCCAGTCCCACATTGCGCGGAGCCGAGGGCCCTCCGGAATTGGCCTGGTGCACGACACGGATGACCTCGGGGAACTCCTGGGCCAGCCGGTCCAGTTCGTCGCCGGTGCCGTCCGTCGAGCCATCGTCCACGGCGATCAGCTCGATGCTGCCGCGGCCGATCGTCTGCTCCACCACCGACATCACGCAGCGCGTCAGATAGGGCATCGCGTTGTACGCGCCGACAACGACCGAAACATCCGGGACGACGTCAACCGGCATATCACTCACAGACTTTGGCCTTCTCGTGAAAGGGCAGGTGCCCGACTGGGGTGCGGCAGGCGTACCGCGCCACCGGCCGCAGGCATTCCTGCGGCCGGAGGGGTGTTCTTCGCCATGTGCGGCATCGCTGCTGGGCGGGCGTCAGCCGGCCACAGCCGCCGTACGGCGGGGAAAGGGGAAATAGGGGGGCTCAGCCCTTGGCCGGCCGCTCCGTCAGGTTTGAGCGGAAGGCCCAGGACAGGTCCGGCTCAGTCACCGGACGTAGGTGACTGCGCACCGGTGGGGTGCACAACAGGGTGACGGCAACGGCGGTGATGAGAGAGAGAAGGACCTTCCCGGCCGGGTCGTTCAGCCAGGTGTGGGTGTCGAGGACACCCGCGTACTCCGCTCCCTTGGTCAGGAAGCCGTGGAGCAGGTAGCCGCAGATCGTGCCGGCGCCGAGCACCGTGAACCATGTGCGCCGACGCGGTACCCAGGAGAGGAAGGCGGCCGTCAGCAGCACGGAACAGCCGAAGAGCGCGAACGTCATGACGACGCCGGTCCACCAGGGTTCCCCGATCTCCTGGGCGCTGGAGCGTCGGAAGAACCACTCGGTCCGCAGGCGGGTCGACGCCCAGTAGGCGAAGGTGAGCGCGCCGACGAAGAGAGGTATGGCCAGCAGCCGGATCTCACGGCGTCGCAGGAGCTGGAAGTGTTCGGCCTTCAGGCACAGACCGAGCACGAAGAACGGAAGGAACTGCAGAACCCGCTGGAGGTTGAGGTCGTCGCCGAAGCCAGGGGTGACGGAGGCGAGCACCGCGACCATCAGCGCGACCGCCAAGGGGTGCCGCAGTTGCTGCCACAGCGGTGTGGTGAGCCGCCAGATGAACAGGGCGGCGAGGAACCAGGTGAGCAGCCACGGATCGAGCAGGCTGATGGGATGGTCGGGCGCGTCGTCGGCGTACCGCTTGAACATGGAGTAGGCGGTCTCGAAGACGACGTACGGAACGGCGATGCCACCGACCAGGCGCCTGATCTGATGAGGCCGGGCGGTGAAGCTCCGCGACAGGTAACCGGAGATGATGATGAACGCCGGCATGTGGAACGTGTAGACGAGGACGTACAGCGCCTTGGTGGCGCGGCTGGTCTCCACGAGCTCCCAGGCATGCGCTACGGCCACCAGGACGATCAGCAGGTACTTCGCGTTGTCGAAGAACGCGTCACGCGTACCGCCGTGAGATGACGGGCCGCTGTCTTGCGTTGCCGCCTCCAGAGCTGGGGAACGGACTTGTGTGACGGCATTCGGTATGTCGTTCGACAAGACGCTACCCTCTCGTTACAGAAGAGATTCCCGAGAGCGCTCAGGCGCCGAACCGACGACACAAGTCACCGGCCGCGGCGCGGAGCGACAGCCTCAGGCACCGGCGACACTCACCCCATCCGCACGCAACGGCCGTGAGGGCGATCATCTGCCACTCACTCTAGCAGCCTATTTACCTGGTCTTTGCCGAACCATGGCGATTGCTTTACATGTCACCGGCTCGCCCAGCAGCTCTTCGAGCCGAAGGTCCAGAAGTGCTGATCAACCGATCGATGGCCGACAGGATCAGATATGCACTCTCACCTAGGGTGAGATATTAGCCTGCTCCCTGTCGGCTGCCGTCCTACTCGTGGGCGGCGATGAGGTGGTCCAGTCGGGCGGTGGGGAACTCCCGCTCGAAGGAGCCCGCCTGCCAGCCGTCGGGGAACAGGGCGAGCTGCGCCTTGTCGCGGATGCGGGTGAGGGCCTCACCCTGGACGATCCGGGAGCGGTTGAGGGCTTCCGCGCCGGCCGTGTCGGTGGCGCGGGCCAGGCGGAAGGGCAGCGTCTCCAGCTTCACGGGGGAGGAGAACTCCCCGGCCATGCGGGCGCTGACGACGTCGAACTGCATCGGGCCGACCGCGGCCAGTACCGGCGCCTGGTCCCCGCGCAGGTCGGAGACCAGGACCTGGACGACACCCTCCTCGTCCAACTGGGCGATGCCGCGCCGGAACTGTTTGGACCGGCCGAGGTCGACCGGGCGGGCCACGGCGAAATGCTCGGGCGCGAAGGTGGGCATCGGCGGGAACACCGTCGACTGGCCGGCGTAGAGGGTGTCGCCGACGCGCAGGGCGGTGGCGTTGACCAAGCCGACCACATCGCCGGGATAGGCGATGTCGACCATGGAACGGTCCTGGCCGAAGACGCTGTGCGCGTACTTGGTGGCGAACGGCTTGCCGGATGCGGCGCGGGTGACGGTCATGCCGCGCTCGAAGATCCCTGAGCACACGCGCATGAAGGCGATCCGGTCCCGGTGGGCGGGGTCCATGTTGGCCTGCACTTTGAACACCAGCCCCGAGAAGGGGGCGTCCACCGGGCGTACGCCTCCGCCTTCCACTTCGCGCGGGCCGGGTGGAGGGGCCAGGTCGACGATCGCGTCCAGCAGCAGCCGCACTCCTATGTTGGAGATCGCCGCACCGAAGAAGACCGGCGTGGTCCGGCCCGCCAGGAACGCCTCCTGGTCGTGTACGGCACCGTCGACCTGGAGGAGATCAAGCTCCTCGACCGCCTTTCCCCAGTCCGCGCCGTCCTCCAGAGCAGCCCGATCAGCCGAGACGGGTTCCTCGATGGCTTCGCGGGCACCGCCGGGGGTGCGGGCGTAGCGCAGCATCTGTCCCGGCCTCCGTACGTCGATCAGTCCCCGCAGGTATCCGGCGTCGCCGACCGGCCAGGCGACGGGGGTGGGCTTGAGGCGGAACTCGCGCTCGATCTCGTCCAGCAGCTCCAGCGCCTCACGGCCGGGCCGGTCCCACTTGTTGACGAACGTGATGACCGGGATACCGCGGTGCCGGCAAACGTCGAAGAGCTTGCGGGTCTGCTCCTCCAGGCCCTTGGCGGCGTCGATGAGCATCACCGCGCAGTCCACCGCGGCCAGCACGCGGTAGGTGTCCTCGGAGAAGTCGGCGTGGCCGGGGGTGTCCAGCAGGTTCAGCACGCATCCCCGGTGGGCGAACTGCAGTACCGCGGAGGTGACGGAGATGCCGCGGGTCTTTTCCATCTCCATCCAGTCCGAGGCCACTCCGCGCCGCCCGGTTTTGCCGTGCACCGCGCCCGCCTCGGTGATGGCGTGTGCGTGCAGGGCGAGGGCCTCGGTCAGGGTGGACTTGCCCGCGTCGGGGTGGCTGATTACGGCGAACGTGCGTCGGCGGGCCGCCTCGGAGGCAGCCCATTCACTGGTGGAGCTCATCGCACCGCCTCCGTGTCCGCCTCGGACGTGGCGTCCACGAGCCGGGCCAGGTGGCCATGCAGGGAGCGGGCGAAGTCTTCCGCATGGCCCAGCTGCCGCCGCAGGTCCTCGCACCGCGCGTCGGCCTTCACCCAGTACGTACGCAACCGTTCCACCAGTTCCTCGTGTACTTGCTCGTGGTCCTCCGGCAACGGTCGGCCGTCGTCGGGGAGTTGTTCCAGTACGTCCAGCAGGGCGCGGATGTCGTCGAGGCAGAAGCCCAGCGGCCGCATTCGCCGCAATAGCGCCAGTCGGCGCACCTCGGCCTCGGTGTAGAGGCGGAAGCCACCCATGCTGCGCTCGCTGGGGGCGACCACTCCGATGTCCTCGTAATGGCGGATCGTTCGTAGCGACAGTCCTGTGCGTTCGGACACCTCGCCGATCTGCATCAGCTTCTCGCCCACGGCTTCACCGCCTCACGTCGCGTGCCGGCGCCCTTGCCGGACTTCAAACCTACCCTCTCGTTAGGGTAGGTTTGCAAGCGAGTGGAACCGAGGGCAACCGCGGACAGGCTGCCGTCGTCGTCTCGGCAGCGTCGCCTCACTCCCCCTCGGGGTGGCGCTGCCGTCTGCCCACCCACCGAGAGTTCCCTCCGGCGCACCCGACGCCCTGCCTTGCGGCTCGGTAAAGCAGTTGCCCGCGCAGGCCCCCGCCCCCCGCATCATCGTCGGGACCGACCACCCCTCACCTTTCAGGGAGACCGCGTTGACCACCGACCGCTTCCCGGCCATAGCCCGCACCGGTACCGCCGTGATCGGCGCACGGTACGTCGGAGGACCCGACCGGCAGCGGCTGGTCATGGACGACGAGTTGCATGCGCTGGAGAGTGGTTCCCCGCCCTGCGGCCTGTCTGAGGTGAGCTGGTTCGCGAGCACGGACGGTGAGACGGTGCTGTCGCTCGCGCAATGGGAGAGCGTCGGGGCGTACGACGCGTACCTGCGTGACGGTGGCTACGCCGCGCCCTTGGCCGGTCCGCCGCGCTACCGGCTGTACCGCAGCCTGGTCGAGGAGAACGAGACCCGCGTCCCGGGCTGCCTGATCACGGCCGCTTTCGACGTGGACGGGCCCGAGCGTCAGCGCTACTTCACCGACGCCGTGATTGCCGCCCAGCCGAAGGACGGCGGGCACCGCGGCGCGATCTCGGCCCACTTCCTGCACAGCGCCGACGGCAGCCGCGTCCTGCTGTACACGGAGTGGATCAGCGTCGAGGCGCACGAGGAGGCCGCCGAGGCCGGTGACCACGACCAGGGGCACGAGATCTTCTCCAGTACGCCCGGGGTGCGCCTCACCCACGGCGGGCGCTACCGCCTCCACCGCTCCCTGCCCCTGCCGTGACCGAGCCCGGCGCCGCGCCTCTCCTCGCGTGCAGCGGCGGGCAGTGGGTAGTCCCGGCAGACCCTTCGGTAGCGTGAGGGTATGAGCCATCCGCACCCAGAACTCAAAGCCGCCCCGCCACTGCCCGAGGGAGGGCTGAGGGTCACCGCCTTGGGCGGCCTGGGCGAGATCGGCCGGAACATGACCGTGTTCGAGCATTCCGGCAAGCTGCTCGTAGTCGACTGCGGCGTGCTGTTCCCCGAGGAGACCCAGCCCGGCGTGGACGTGATCCTGCCGGACTTCACTTCGATCCGGGACCGGCTGGACGACATCGTGGCCGTGGTGCTCACCCACGGCCACGAGGACCACATCGGCGGCGTGCCCTATCTGCTGCGGGAGCGGAGGGACATCCCCCTCGTCGGCTCCAAGCTCACCCTCGCCTTCATCGAGGCCAAGCTCAAGGAACACGGCATCCGGCCGCGCACGGTGCGCGTGCGCGAGGGCGACCGGCGCGGCTTCGGGCCCTTCGACTGCGAGTTCGTGGCGGTCAACCACTCCATCCCGGACAGCCTCGCGGTCGCGATCCGCACCGGAGCCGGGACGGTGCTGCACACCGGCGACTTCAAGATGGACCAGTTCCCCCTGGACGACCGCATCACCGATCTGCGCGCCTTCGCCCGCCTCGGCGAGGAGGGTGTGGACCTGTTCCTCACCGACTCCACCAACGCCGAGGTCCCCGGCTTCACCACCTCCGAACGTGAGCTGAACCCGGCGATCGAGCAGGTGATGCGCACCGCGCCGCGCCGGGTCATCGTCTCCAGCTTCGCCAGCCATGTGCACCGCATCCAGCAGGTCCTGGACGCCGCCCACCAGCACGGCCGCAAGGTCGCCTTCGTCGGCCGCTCCATGGTCCGCAACATGGGCATCGCCCGTGACCTGGGCTACCTGAAGGTCCCCTCCGGTCTGGTCGTGAGCACGAAGGAGCTGGAGAAGCTCCCCGACCACAAGATCACTCTGGTGTGCACCGGATCGCAGGGCGAACCGATGGCCGCGCTGTCACGCATGGCCAACCGCGACCACCAGATCCGCATCGGCAAGGGCGACACCGTCCTGCTCGCCAGTTCCCTCATCCCCGGCAACGAGAACGCCATCTACCGTGTGATCAACGGCCTGACCCGGTGGGGCGCCCACGTGGTCCACAAGGGCAACGCGAAGGTGCACGTCTCCGGGCACGCCAGCGCCGGTGAACTCGTCTACTGCTACAACATCGTCCGGCCCCGCAACGTCATGCCCGTGCACGGCGAATGGCGTCACCTGCGGGCCAACGGCGACCTCGCCATCCGCACCGGCGTCGACCCCGACCGGGTCGTCATCGCCGAGGACGGCGTCGTCGTCGACCTCGTCGACGGCCGCGCGTCCATCACCGGCAAGGTGCCCGCCGGCAACGTCTACGTGGACGGCATGGAAGTCGGCGGCGCCACCGAGGCGTCTCTCAAGGACCGTGTCACCCTTGCCCAGGAGGGCGTCATCACGGTCGTGGCCATCGTCGACGCCGATACAGGCGCCCTGGCGGAGGCTCCCGACTTCCTGGCCCGCGGCTTCGTCCACGACGACGCCACTTTCGAGCCGGTCATCCCCGTCATCGAGAAGACCCTGGCCACCGCGGCCGAGGAAGGCGTCGGCGACGCCCACCAACTCGAACAGCTCATCGCCCGCGCCGTGGCCAACTGGGCCTTCCGCACCCACCGCCGCAGGCCACTGATCATCCCCGTCATCATCGACGCCTGACCGGGGGCCGCGCTCCGGGCCCCTGCCTCATTCAGGACGGACAGACACCACCTCACCCACTACGGCACGCACAGGCGAGCGGGCTGCGCTTGATCACCCGCCGTCACTCGTCACTTCGACAGGCGACCGGGGCGCCGACCATACGAGACGGTCGTCGAAGAGCTGGTCGAGGTGGGCGCGCAGGATGGCCATGGCTGCTTCGGCGGACCGTTGGCAGACCAGGACGCCGGTGCCCAACCCGTGGCTGAGGGCCAGGAGTCGGGCCGCCTCCGCCGCCGGATCCCGCCCGCCGGCCAGCGCGCCGTCGCGCTGAGCTCGGCTGAGCACGTCGGTCAGCTGCCGCTCCAGGCGATCGGGCCCGGCGACGAACGGCTCGGCGGCCAGCTCCCGGTCGGTCATCGCCAGCACCGCGTAGGAGGTCCACACCAGGTGGAAGGCGCGACTGGCCTCGTCGGTCGGCAGCGCCTCGGCCAGGAACGCCTCGATGAAAGCGTGCGCCGTATGCGGCTGCGGCAGATCGGCCAGCCGCTTCGACCACCGCTGGTGGCTCTGCTGCTCCAGCCGCTCCAGGGCGGCGTGCATCAGCTTGGCCTTGGAGTCGAAGTAGTACTGCACCAGGTTCAGTGACATGCCCGCCTCGGCGGCGACCGCCCGCATCGTTACCGAGTGCAGGCCCTCGGCCGCAGCCACGCGGACCAGCGCGTCGATGATGTGCGCTCTCCGCTCGGCGTGATCCACCCGTTTCGGCACCCTGTGTCCCTTCCTGCCCGCCCGTTCGTTTTCATAGTACCGCTGTACGATAAAAATTCGCGGTCACGAGTGGAGGGGTGATGGTGGAGCGCGGAGCATGCGGGAACGGCGCACCAGACACCGCAGCCCAGCGGGTTCGGGCGAGTCCTCCGGCGGCGGTGCTGTGGCTGGCATGCGCGGCACAGTTCATGGTCGTGCTCGACGTGTCGGTGGTGAACGTAGCCCTGCCTTCCGTTCAGTCCGCGCTCGGTTTCACCGCCGCGGGTCTGCAGTGGGTCGTCGGCGGCTACGCCTTGGTCTTCGCCGGATTCCTGTTGCTGGGGGGCCGCCTTGCGGATCTGTACGGCCGGCGACGGGTGTTCGTGTGGGGAGTGGTGCTGTTCGCCGCCTCCAGTCTGGTGGGCGGGCTCGCCACCAGCCCGGCCGTGTTGATCGCGATGCGTGCGGTGCAGGGCCTGGGTGCTGCGGTTCTGGCCCCGGCCACGCTGACCATCCTCACCACCACCTTTACCGAAGGGCCGGGGCGCATAAGGGCGTTGGCGATCTGGACCGCGGTCAGCTCCGCCGGCGGCGCCGCTGGGAACCTCATCGGCGGCGTACTGACGGACGCTCTGTCGTGGCGCTGGATCCTGCTGATCAACGTACCCATCGGTGCTGCCGCTCTGCTGGCGGCCGTCCGGTTGCTGCCGGACGACCGCCCGGGCACGATGCCCGCCAGACTTGATGTACTGGGCGCGACGCTGGCCACGTTGGGAGTCACCGCGCTCGTCTACGGCGTCAACCAGACCGGCGTACACGGCTGGAGCGGGCCCGCCGCCCTCGTCGGACTGGCCGTCGGCGCGCTGGCGCTGACCGCGTTCGCAGTCGTCGAGGCCCGATGGGCGGCGGCCCCGCTGCTGCCGCCGCACCTGGTCCGGATGCGCCCGGTCTGGGCGGGCAACGCGGTGATGCTGCTGGCCGGCGCTTGCTTCATCCCCATGTGGTACTTCCTGTCGCTGTACATGCAAGACGTCTTCGGCTACGGGGCGCTGGCATGCGGTGTGGGGTTTCTGCCGCACACATTGGCCGGGATCGCGGCCGCCCGCCTCGCTCCCATGGTCATGCGGCACACCGGTGCCCGGGCGCTGATCGTCGGCAGCGCGCTGCTGTCCGCTGCGGGATTCGTCTGGCAGAGCCGGATCGGGGCGGACAGCGGCTACCTGGACGGACTGCTCGGGCCGGCACTGGCCATGTCCGCCGGGATGGGCCTGCTCATCACCCCGATCACCACCACCGTCACCTCCGGTGTCTCCTCCACGGACGCCGGCGCGGCCTCCGGGCTGATGAACGCAGCCCGACAGATCGGCGGCGCGATCGGCCTGGCCGTCCTGGTCACCCTTGCCACAGCCACCACTGATTCGGCCATGTCCTACCGCACGGTGTTCCTGGCCATCGCAGCCATGTTGGTAGGCGTTGCCGCCCTGGCAGTGGCGCTGCCGACCCCGCGCCGCAATGAAGCGGCGGCCTTGCCGGGACGTTGAGCCCCGACCCGGCCACCGTGCACGAGGAAGGACTGGGAGCGCCACTGTCAGCTGCCGCGCTGTGGCCGTTCGCCGGCCGGCGCTTCGGGCCGATCGCCCTCGTCCGTGTCTGTGAGCCCGGTCGTCTGGTCCGGTTCCTTCAGCCGGAACAACGCGGCGAGAATCCCTGCGGTGCCTGCCGCGGCGACTAGGGCTCCGGTGGCGATCGAGGTGGCGTCGATCAGCGGCCCGAAGACCAAGGGCGAGGCGAACTGACCGCCGAAGAGTGCCGTGGCCTGCAAAGAGGTGGCCGTCCCGCGCTGTTCGGCGGGTGCGGCGTGGTCGACCAGGACGGTCAGGGTGGGCATCGTGATGCCGCTGCCGATGCCGGTCAGTACTGGCACGAGCATCAGTACCGCCCAGTGCTCGGCGACGGCGAACACCAGCAGCGCCGCCGTCCATGCTCCGGCCGCGGTCCGCATCAGCGCCGCATAGCCCAGGCGGGCGGTGAGCTTGGCGTAGGTGAGTCCGACCAGGCTGGCGGCGCCGGACGCGAGCACAGTGCCGTACAAGGCGACCACCAGGGTGTCGTGGATTCCTAGTTGGTCCAGGCGGCGGGGTAAGGAGACAGCCAGGACCATCATCAGCCCGGTGGTCGCCACCCACAGCCCGCACAGGGCCAAGACCAGCGGGTGCTCACGCAGCAACCGCACCGCGCCACGACGCGAGCCCTTCGCAGACGGGTCGCTCGGACTCGCATGGCTGGTCTTGGGCAGGGCAAGCAGAGTGGCTGCGCCGAGCGGCAGGCCGATGAGGTAAATGGCGAACGGCGCGTGCCAGGAGGCGTTGCCCAGGGCACCGGCCGCGAGCGGGTAAGCGAAGCCACCCGCGGTGGTGGCGGTCGTCCGCCAGCCCATCACCTTGTCCCGCATCTCGCCCCGGTACAGGCCCAGCAGCGCAGCGGTGGAGCAGGTGAAGACCGCCGCCGCCCCCACACCAAGAATCAAGCGGGAGGCGAACAGCACCGGATAGGAGTCGATGACCAGGCCGGCCCCTCCGCCCAGCCCGTACACCACCAGTCCCGCAGCGAGCGGCAGCCGGGGGCCGAACCGGTCGGTGGTCCGGCCCACGAGCGGGCTGACGAGGGCGATGGCCAGACTGTGGGAGGTCAGCACCAGTCCGGCGGCTGTGCCGCCTACATCGAGGGCTTGGCGGATCACCTCGATCACCGGAGCGATGGTGGCGCCACCCATGACCCCCAGCGTGGAGGCCAGCAACAGCACCGTGAGTGAGCCCCTGTCCGCCGCCGACTCCGGTGAACTTCCGGGCACGGTAGCGTCAGCGGGCATCGCCGGGCCCGGTGCCGAGCAGGGTGGCGTGCGGATGCCAGCGGCGGTATCCACACGGTCGCACCCCTGCGATCTCGCCGGTGAGCCGACGCCGTAAGCCTCGTGGGTCGTCGGCGGTGACCGCGTCGAGGTGGGCCTGCTCGTCGCTCCACTCGGCGTAGTTGAACACCCGGGTGCCGTCCAGGCTGGTGTGGAAGTGCGCGGCGACGGAGCCGGGCATCGGCGCCATGTCCTTCGTCATCGCGAAGACCTCGTCGACGAAGTGCCGTTGGCGCTCCGGCCCGTCCACGTCGAACACGGGCGTCACGACGCACCCCACCGCGGCCTCACCGTGGCTGATGTGGGAGCGGTGCAGGCGGTAGCGGACCGGAGCGGACGGTTCGGTGCCAGGAATACCCGGCGTATACGGCATCGGTGCCGCCAGAGCAGTATCCAAGGCGTCGTCGTCCGCCCACTGCTCGTACGCCATCAGCGCCTGCACGTCGGTGCTGGTGAACACGGACCAGCTCAACAGCCCTGCAGGCCAGGGACTTTCACGACGGGTATTGACCGCCGCGTCGGCGATGGCCGACTGCTTCGCGGCGTCACCTAAATGCCGGACGGTGATCACCGCAAGGCCGGCATCGGCGCGGGTGATCTCGGGCGGGGTTTTGCTATGGCGGATCACGACAGTCTCCCCACAGGTCGCTCCAGTGGGCAGGGCGCTGCCCACCTAGAGGAAATGGAACTGAGTCCAAGACTGTCATGAGTTCCGAAATGGCTCCAGTGTCATTTAAGCCCTGGTCCCGCCTCGGTACCCTGGATCGATGACCACCGACCTCCCTGCTCCCGTCGGCGACGGGCACCTGTCGCTGCGCGAGCGCAAGAAGCGGCGCACCCGCCGTGCGCTCGCCGACGCCGCGCTGGAGCTGTTCAGTGAACGCGGGTTCGACCGCGTCACCCTCGAAGAGCTCACCGCTCACGCGGAGATCGGCCGCAGCACCTTCTTCCGCTACTACGGCACGAAGGAAGACGTCGCCATGGCGGCCGAAGGCGAGCTGTGGGACGCCTACATCGCCCACTTCGCCCAGCACGCCGGCCCCGGTCCGGCGCTCGACGCCCTGCGTACCTCGCTGAGCGCGGCGATCCTGTCCATGCCCGACGGCTGGGACCACCGCTTCCTGCGCACCCGCCGTCTCGCTGCCGGCACCCCCGTCCTCCGCGACCACAGCATCCTGTCCTCCATGAAGACCCAGCAGCGTCTGGTGGAGACCCTCGAAGAACGCCTCGGTATCGATGGCCGGGACGATGTACGCCTGCGCCTGCTCGGTGAATTCGCCCTCAGCGCCTGGCGCTGCGGCGCCCGCAACTGGGTCGCCGGCCGTACCCCCGAGGGACCCGATCGACGCCGCGGACACGGCGGCACCAAATCGCTGGCTCGCCGCGTCGAAGAAGCCTTCGACTCCATCCCCGCAAGCCTCGCCCTCGACCTGCCCTGAGCGGGGCACGGCACTGCGCCATGCCCCGCTTCGGCTGCGGCACTAGGGCCGGGCTAGCTGGCATGCGAGCTGATACGCCAACAAGAGCCAAGCGTTACGGGTCAGTTGGGTTTGGGTGACAAAGTCGAACTGATGTGCGATGATGCGTCTGGTTTCAGAAACGCCACCTCGACTGAGGTACCATTTCTGAAACCAACTAAGCCTGGAGGACCTGACCTTGGCCGAGCTCGACCCCCAGCAGCACGCTCAGCAACTCGCCGAACTAGATGTGTCCTCAGATCTGTTCACCCTGGTGCTGAGTATGGCGCTGGAGGACGTGCGAGGGTGTACCGACTTCGATGCCCCGGCGGCACGCGGGTTCCTGTTCTGGAGCCGGGCCAACCGCTACCTGGCGGAGGTGCTGGTGCCCGACGGGTGGGGACGCACCTCGCGGGACAGCATCCTGCGGGTGATTCACCCCGACCGGACGCACGCCATCACGGCCATCAGCGCGGAGGGCGGCGTGGCCGACCTGAGCCGCCGCGTTCGGTCGAAGAACCCCAAGGGTCCCGCAATGGCGCGGATGGTGGAGAAGAACGGCCAGCTGGCCTTCCTTTCTCGTGACGAGGTGGAGTACGGGGTGGAGCTGGATCAGCTCCCTACCTGGTGTCTGCTGTACAAGCGGGAAGAGGGCATCATGCAGGCGGAGCTCTCGCTGCCGGTGAAGATGAACGGCAAGTTCGTCGACGAGTGGCTGACGCGCATACCCATCAGCCTCCCGCCGATGGACGACCCCGGCTTCGACATCTCGCTCGACGAGCCCGGGGACGACCAGGGCCCGGAGGTCGTCGTGGAGCTTCTGGGGGAGAATTAGCTGGTCAGAGCAAGACATGGGAGTTGAGGCAAGGTGTTCACGCCAGAGCGGCTGGTTCTCGCGCGCAAGCGTCGTCGTATGACCCAGGCCGCTTTGGCGGCCGCCTCCGGCCTGTCCGCGCAGAGCATCAACGCCTTCGAGAAGCACCGCAAAGCCCCGTCTGCGGACACGCTGGCCACGCTCGCCGAGATCCTTCGCTTCCCCGTGGCGTTCTTCCAGGCCCCGCCCGCGCCGGAGATGCAACTGGACGCGGTCAGCTTCCGGGCGCCGACCAAGATGAGCGCCCTGGAGCGCGACGCCACGCTCAGTTCCGGTGCCGTGGCGTCCACCCTCAACGCCTGGATGGAGGAGCGCTTCCGCCTGCCGGCCCCCAACGTGCCCACCTATCCACATCTCACCCCTGAACAGGCCGCTGAGCAGGTACGAGCTGCTTGGGGCCTGGGCGAGGCCCCAGTCCCCAACCTGGTCCATCTGCTAGAGGCCAACGGCGTACGCGTGTTCTCGTTGGCGCCGGATTGCCTGGACGCGGACGCCTTCTCCACCGTCCAGTCCGGTACGCCGTACATCTTCCTCAATACACGCAAGACCGGCGAGCGTGGCAGGTTCGACGCCGCCCACGAACTCGGTCACCTGGTCCTGCACTCAGAGCACCGCATTCCCGGCGGCCGGGAGGGTGAGCCGGAGGCCAACTCCTTCGCCTCTGCTTTCCTCATGCCCCGGGCCGGCATCATCGCTCAACGCCTCAATGACGCGTCCGTCGAGCGAATCCTCAGCGCCAAGCGCCGCTGGGGTGTTTCCGCCATGGCCCTTGCCTACCGCCTCCGCGACCTCGGCCTCCTCTCCGAGTGGCGCCATACCCAGACAGTGAAGAAACTCGCCCAGATGGGCTACCGCAACGGTGAGCCCGGGTCCCTGCTGGCCAGGGAGAGCAGCCAACTGTTGGCCAAGGTCTTCGACGCCCTGCGCACCAAGAGCATGGCCCCCGCTGATATCGCGGCCCACATGGGCATTCACCTCGACGATCTCAACGACTACGTCTTCGGGCTTGTGCCGGTGAGCGTTCCGGGGGGCGGCAGGAAATCGCCGGCGCCACGCCCCGAGCTGCGCTTGGTCCACACCCCGGCCAGTCCATCACGGCCTGGTGTCGTACCCATGGCACCCTCAGCCTCCACGGCTGTCACCGGGCCAGCGAGGCCTCCCCTCGACGAGTCGATCGATGAGGGCGCGGGGCGCCCTATACCACTGCGGCACCCTGGTCGATCGAGGATGTCCGGTCCACAGAGCCCCCGGCGGACGTGACCTACCCGGCGGTGGGCTTGCGGGGCGCCTAGCTGTGCTGTCCGGACGGCTTGGCGACGCAGCTGGGGCTAGCTGTGCTGTTCGGAGAGGTTGGTGACGCGGCTGGCTGGGGTGTGGCCGCTGATTCCGGCGTGGGGGACGGTGGTAGTTGTACCAGTCCGGCCAGTCGGGAAACGCGGCCTGTCGTCTAAGACGTCGTCTCATTTGGTGAGTCTGCGGTAGCAGATGAGGCTGCAGGCGATGGCCGTGAAGGCCAGGAAGTGCTCGGCCTTGCGTTCGTAGC